>DAJC01000022.1:0-169 GCA_002498845.1 Thermoplasmatales archaeon UBA509
CAACCCCTGCAGTGCCCGAAGCAAAGCATCCAATAAATGCAGGGATTATTTCCGGGCTCAACGACCTCATAGTAAAGGTAACGGACCTTATGGACAGCTACCAGTTTTCCAGGGCAAGATCGGAAATAGACAATTTCTTCTGGAACGTATACTGTGACAACTATCTTGA
>DAJC01000022.1:327-16395 GCA_002498845.1 Thermoplasmatales archaeon UBA509
GAAAAAAGCATTCATCTGGAAAAATGGCCACTTCCTTCCGGAAACATTTCGGAGAAGAGTGGTGCGGCCGAGTTTGGATATATTCTGCAGGTCCTGTCTGCCGTCCGATCATTCAAGACATCGAAAAAGCTATCAATGGGCAGTCACATTGATTCACTGACCATAATGGGGGATAAGTCCATACTTGAAAGGTACAGGGAAGAGGTAATGGCCGTGATGAATATCGGCAGCCTCAGCTTCCAGCAATCCCAGGAACTTCAGGTCAGGGAAGGGTAAGAAATGTTCAGGCCCGTAAGGAAAAGAATAGTGAGAATAGCCGCCATAATACTCATAGTTTCGGTCATTCTCTTCTCGTATTCTGTCTATTCCATTGAGAGCAACGTTTCCACTCACCGTAATGTATCAGTTCTACCGGGATCAGCGTCATCCGTTTCCATCAGAGAGGATAATGTGCAGGCCGGCAATGATCTGGAATACATCATAGCATCACATAACGGCACTGACATAAATATCACGGCTTACATGCTTTCTCCAGGCGGTGTTCACAGCGGATCTCTCTCAATAATTAACATAAACCAGGGATCAAAGGTTTTTGTGGCAGATTCATCGGGCAACTGGACACTTGTCATAACCAACAATGCCCACACGTCAGCTGTAGTGGATGTGACAATTACGAATATTGGCTACCTCTATCTCATAGGGGCAATATTTGGTTTCATTCTCCTCATAGTGGGAATAGTAATGATAGGGCTGAATTCATACGCAAGATTAGCTGAAAGAAGAAGGGAAAAGAACAGGGGATTCTCTGAGTGAAAGGTCAGAGAATAGGAAGGTACCTGTCCAGTTCCCATTTTGTGACATAGGATCTGAAAGCATCCCACTCCCGCTGCTTCACGGTTATGAAGTTCTCAAAGACATGATCCCCGAGGATATCCTTCATGAGCTTGCTGTTCCGGAAGTGGTGCAGAGCTTCCCCAAGGCTCTCAGGCATGGACTGTATTCCATGCTTGACGCGCTCCTCTGCGGTCATGTGGAATATGTCTTTTTCCACGGGCTCTGGCGGCTTTATGTTGTGCTCAATGCCGTCAAGGCCGCACCCAAGGATCACGGCAAACTGCAGATAGGGGTTCCCAGCAGAATCCGGGCATCTGAGTTCCATTCTCTTCCTCATTCCGTTTCCCGCAGGCACCCTGACAAGTGCCGATCTGTTCTTGTTTGCCCATGAAATATAAACCGGTGCCTCATAACCAGGGATGAGCCTCTTGTATGAGTTTACCCACGAAGCAAGCACTGCAGATGCCTGATTCACGTTCTTGAGTATGCCTCCGAGGTAGTGCATTCCAAGATCGCTGAGGCCATATTTCGTCCCTGCATCATAGAAGAGGTTCTCCTTTTCGCCCGTGGACATTATGCTCTGGTGAACATGCATACCCGATCCATTGACCCCGTTGATTGGTTTTGGCATGAACGTGGCATACATTCCATGGTTCTGCGCAACATTCTTTATGATGCTTTTGAGCATTGCAACCCTGTCTGCCATTACAAGCGCCTGACCGTATCTGAGATCGATCTCATGCTGGCCGTAGGCCACTTCATGGTGAGCAGCCTCAGGCTGATAGCCCAGGTTGTACATTGATCTCAGGATATCCTGCCTTATCTCATTCGCTGCATCGATAGGGGTATTGTCGAAATATCCGCCATAGTCACTTGGAATTGCGGTTGGGTTACCCTGGCTGTCCCTTTTGAATACAAAGAATTCAAACTCTGGTCCCACAAAGAAATCCATGTCCTTCTTGTGGAGCTTCTCAAGCACTCTCTCAAGGGCATATCTTGGATCTCCGGGAAATCTTGTGCCTTCAGGAGTGAATACATTGCAGATGAATCTTGCAGTCCTAACATCCTTTGTACTTTCAGGAAGGATAGCATATGTATTCAGGTCTGGATGGGCCCTCATATCAGATTCCTCAATCTGTGCGTACCCTGCCACCGAACTTCCGTCAAAAACAACACCTTCTGTCAGTGCGCTCTCGAAACGGTTTTTAGGAACAGTTAGGGTTTTTACGGCCCCAACTATATCCATGAACTGAAGTTGCAAAAACTCAATATTATCCTGCTTTAGCCGGTCAAGGGCGAATTTAACATCCTCTTCCATGCTCAAGCTAATTTTAGGTGCGCTTAAATAACTTTAGTTTCAAGCCGGTTAAATTTGTGAGAAATTTCTTCATTGCTTCGACATAACGTATACCGCCGGTATTCTGTGAAGTGCGTTGGTTTTCCGCGAACAGGAAATATGGGTTGCAGTATTTCCAGATTGTAAGGGTTGAATTCCGACAGGCCGCAGATTCAGTCCTGATCATTTTTTTCGCACCTACATAAGTTATCAGATGAACCCGCGGAAATCAACCCGGAAGGCAAAGAGTGTCAGGAAAGCCTTTTCACCCCAGTCGCAAATCTATATTTGAGGTAATTAAGATGTTTGGAAAGCTTAAGATGAAAGTGGACGAGATTGACATACAGAAGATAAAGGTAAGGACCGAACTTGCCACCACATCATATTGTGTCGATTAATTTGCATTGTTAATAAATTCATCATATTTATCCCTCACACCCAAGTCTTTTAATAACAGCCCGAATTGTTTTTCTTTTTTAGCTACAATATCATCTTGATAACCGTATTTTTTCATGATTTTGATATAAACTCCATAACCCTCTGCAATGAGCACATACTGTTTTTTGATCATGTAATTCTGTCTCATCTTTTCTAAGTTTATATCTGCAGATTTCAGGTCCTTAGTAGCCACGTCATAGGCCATGAATGCCTGATAACTCATCCCAAGACCACGTGTATCAAAATTTCTTCTGAAGTAATCAAATGCTTTTTCGATGTATTCATAGGCATCACCAGCTCTTTTCGTGTAAAGATATATCATGGCGATATTCAGACCGGATAGGTGCTGAAGTCTTTCATTTCCGGTCCGGATAGCCAGATGGTTAGATTCTATGACCGATTCAATCGCAGCATCGTAATCTCCAATGGAAAGAAGTACGGAAGATTCGTTCTGATAACAGTACTGCAAATGTTGTTCATCATTCCTGGAAGTAAAGTACTGAATAGCTTGGTGATTTAGCGAAAAAAATTCCTTGAGGTTGCCCATCCTAGCCAAGGTGAGTGCCTCGTTCATTTTTACTTGGTTCATTCCGGTTTGGTCATTCACTTCATTGAACAAAAGAAGAGCCTCCTCGAAATACTGCATCGATGAGTCAACATCTCCCGAGTAGCCATAATATGATCCCATTCCGAGATGTGCCTTTGCCGAAGTTATAATGTCATCTGCAACCTCTGCATAATGAATCGATTTTTCAAAATGATTCCTGGCAAATTCAATATCCATACGATAAAGGTTGATTGATCCATATATCTGATGTGCCCTCCCTAGAAGTTTAGGATCATTTTTCTTAGAGCCGATCTCTATAAGGCTCGATCCAAGATCAAGTGCACGGTTGAAATTGCCTGCTTTCAGGAAATAATCTGCAAGTATGTAGGTTTCCTCAGATAATCCCTCCTTGCCGGCAAGGTAATTCTCGAGATAGCCTCTTATGAGTTCAATGATCTTTTCATTGTTTTTCATGTAGTCCTTTGTCAGCCCGTTCTCAAAAATATCAATTCCGAGTTTTGTGGGCTTCAGGCTTATGCGATCTCCCTCGTCGTATGAAATGTATATCCAGTCCAGATCCCTCATGAACTGCAGGATGGGCATGGATTTCTGGTCACCGTATACATTGAAATCCAGATCTTCAAGCTTCTTGAACTCTTCTTCCGGGATCAGGTGCCTGGCTAGAAGTTTGATTCCAGCGGGCGCAGATATATACATAGCAACGTGCATTAAAAGTTATATGAATAAAAAGATTGCTATAATTGAAAATTTAAGATGCGAAATTTTTCAGTTGGCTCTGAGGATTTTTCCCAGCACAAACTGAAGTATTCCGCCACTGGCAAGGTATTCCGCCTCAACAGGGGTATCAACACGAAGCGTAACCTCTGTGGTTTTCCTGTCGTTGGATCCTGTCGGGTAATACCTGAATGTAGCCTTTCCAAGCGGCTTTATTCCCTGGTCAAAGATGATATCCATGGGCTTGCTGAAGTCCACCTTAAGGCTGACATATATCTCTCCCTGCCTGAACTGCAGGGGAACAATACCCATCCCAACCAGGTTGCTCCTGTGGATCCTCTCATATCCGGTGGCAACCACTGCCTTCACGCCAAGAAGGAACGGCCCTTTTGCTGCCCAGTCCCTGGAGCTTCCGGTTCCGTACTGGTCACCGGCAAGAACGATTTCCGGGACATTTTCCTTCATGTACTGCATGGCAACATCGAATACGCTACCTTCCTTTCCATCCGGGAAATGAACAGAGAAGCCCCCTTCTTTCTTCACCATCAGATTCTTTATCCTGTTGTTTGCAAAGGTGCCCCTCATCATCACCTCATGGTTACCTCTCCGGGATCCATAGGAATTGAAGTCTGCAGGCATGACGCCCCTTTCCATCAGGTATTTCCCTGCAGGTGTGTCCTTGCTGAATGATCCAGCTGGAGAAATGTGATCAGTGGTGACAGAATCACCCAGGACCAGTAGGGGCCTGGCGTCCAGTATTTCGCTGTACTCAATCTCCGTGTCCGGGTTGAAGTTGTCGAAGAATGGCGGCTTCCTTATGTAAGTGCTTTTCTCATCCCATGCATATGTCTTTCCGGTCGGTGCCTCCATGGCTTTCCATTTCGGGTTGTATTCATCCAGATTCCTGTACTTTTCCAGGAACATTTCCCTGCTGATGGAACCCTTCATGGCAGAAAGTATCTCATCTGATGTTGGCCATATATCCTTCAGGAAAACCGGCTTTCCATCGCTTCCCAGCCCAAGAGGCTCACTGTCCATGTCGATGGTGACCCTCCCTGCCAGGGCAAAAGCAACCACCAGTGGAGGCGACATAAGGTAGTTCGCCTTCACGTTCCTATGAATCCTTGCCTCAAAGTTCCTGTTGCCCGAAAGAACGGCAGCAGTGCTCATGTTATCGCTGACGATGGCACGTTCAATGCTTTCATTCAGGGGGCCGCTGTTTCCAATGCAGGTGGTGCAGCCGAAACCCACAAGCTCAAAGCCAAGCTTGTCCAGATATTCCTGCAGTCCAGCCTTTTTGAGGTATTCCGATACAACTCTTGATCCGGGAGCAAGGCTCGTTTTCACCTTCGGGTTAACCCTGAGCCCTTTCTGGACGGCCTTCTTTGCAAGAAGTCCCGCGCCAAGCATCACGTAAGGATTGCTGGTATTTGTGCAGCTAGTGATGGCTGCAATGACCACATCCCCTTCCGTCAGGGTCTCGTCTTTGCCATTGATCTTAACAGGGGCTGATTTCAGGATGACCTGCTTCTGGGATCTGCTTCCTGTCTCCATGACAGAACCGCTCTGCTCCATGAACGCCAGGAAATTGTCCCCAATCCTTCCAAGATCAACTCTCTGCTGAGGAAGGCTGGGCCCGGAAACACTGGGTTTAACCGTACCCAGATCAAGCTCTATGACCCTTGAATATTCAACATCGTTCTGTGAGCCAAAAAGACCCTGGGCCTTGAAGTACTTCTCTATGAGATCAACCTGTTCCTCATCTCTTCCGGTTAGTTTCAGGTACTCAATGGTCTGTTCGTCCACCGGAAACATGGCAACAGTGGCTCCATATTCAGGGCACATGTTTGACACTGTGGCCCTGTCTGGTATGGTCAGTGACTTTATTCCATCACCGAAAAATTCAAGGAATTTGTCAACGACCTTGTTCTTCCTGAGAAGTTCAGTTATGGTGAGAACCATGTCGGTTGAGGTCACGCCCGGCCTCAGTTTGCCCGTGAGCTTTACGCCGATGACCTCTGGAGTCTTGAAGGTGACGGGCTGATCAAGCATGGCCGCTTCAGCTTCTATTCCGCCAACTCCCCATCCTACAACTCCCAGGCCGTCTATCATTGTTGTATGTGAATCCGTCCCAACAAGGGTGTCAGGATATGCCCAGAGATCATTGCCTGATTTCCTTGTCATGACCACCTTGGCCAGGTATTCAAGGTTGACCTGGTGAATGATGCCTACTGATGGTGGCACTATGCGCATGTTGTGGAATGCATTCTGTGCCCACTTCAGGAAACGGTATCTTTCCCCGTTCCTCTCGAATTCCTTATCCACATTCTCCTGGAGTGCATTGGTTTCACCGTAGAAATCAACCTGGACCGAATGGTCAATGACAAGATCAACAGGGACCTGCGGGTTGATTACCTCAGGGTCTTTCCCGGCAGCCCTGGCGGCATCGCGCATTGCCGCAAGATCCACAACTGCAGGTACCCCTGTGAAATCCTGCATCACAACCCGGGCAACCTTGAAGGGAATTTCACTGTCTGAGGGCTTTGCAGCGTTCCACTTCAGCAGGTTTTCCACATCGCTCTCCGTGACAGTCTTGCCGTCGATGTTCCTGATGAGTGATTCAAGAATGATCCTCACGGGGTAAGGAAGCCTGGAAATTCTGTGCCCATCCTTTTCAAGTTCCTTCAGAGAATAAAATTTGTATTCTTTTCCACCCGCCTTTAAAACCGATATTTTCTGGAATTTAGAACTCATGAATATCCATTGATAATCCATTCACTCTAATTATGATTTTCCAGCGGTTTCAGGATAATCTGGAAATATTTTCATGAAAACATTATAATGCATGACTGATGTGCACATTTGTCCATGACAGAGCTGACAATGGGTTCAATGAATGAAATAGGTTTTTTCCTGATATGTTTAAGTACAATCCCGGTGATTCACTATTATGGCATCAAAAATAAAGAACATAGAGGTTCTTGAGCTTGGGGAAAAGGGAAGGGAAATTTCTTCGCCCTGGAGTTCAACAATACTGCTGGTGAAGCTGACATCGGACGACGGGCTCGTGGGTTATGGAGAAGCACCCACAACGCTGATGACGCTGCCCGTGAAGGAGAGCATGGAGGAGGTCAAAAGAGTATTCCAGGATGCTGACTTCTTCAACGTTGAGAAGAACCTGAAGGACTTTTACAGGAATTCATTCTATCTGTCAAAGTCCATGGAAGCCACCTCAGCCTTGAGCGCATTCGAGATTGCCAGCTGGGACCTCATAGGGAAGGCAGTTGGCTCACCGGTCTATAAGCTTCTGGGTGGTGAATTCAATCAGGACCTCAGGGCGTATGCCAACGGATGGTATTCAAATTGCGTGACGCCTGAGGATTTCGTCAAGAAGGCAAAGGAGGCACATGCCAAGGGATTTGACGCCTTCAAGTTCGACCCATTTGGAGACAACTATGACAGGTTATCCAAAGAGGGCCTCAAGAATGCCGTAAATATAGTGTCAGCCCTCAGGGATGAATTCGGGGATTCAGTTGATCTGCTCATTGAATGCCATGGAAGATTTTCAACAAGGGCAGCCATAGATGCGGGAACAGCACTGGATGAGTTCTCTCCCCTGTTCATGGAGGAACCTGTCCATCCCGAACTGGAAGTGGGCCTTGCAGAGCTGAAGAGATACATACGAACGCCAATAGCCCTGGGAGAGCGCCTCCTTAACAAGACGGACTTTGCCAGGTACATATCTGAGGGATTGGTTGACATCATACAGCCTGACCTCACAAACTCACTTGGAATCCTGGAAAACAAGAAAACCGCTGCCATAGCAGAAGCATTCGGAGTTCCTGTTGCATTCCACAATGCTTTCGGCCCCATCCAGACAGCCGCAACCCTGAATGTTGACAAGACACTCCCCAACTTCCTCATACAGGAAAGTTTTGAGGCATTCTGGCCGGACTGGAAGCGAAATCTTGTGAAGACAGGATATAAACTGGAGAATGGCAGATTTACGCTTTCCGGGAAACCAGGGCTCGGTATCGAGGTCAATGAAAAAATACTTGAGTCCAGTAAAGTTGATGGCATGGAGCCCTTTGATCCGGTTGAACCTCCGTGGGTGGTATCTGGAACTTACAAGAAACCCAAAGCTTAACCCCATATTTGCATGGCGACCGGCCCTGGAAGCAGGTCTTTCAGCATGACCTGTGTGAATAAAGGCAGCTGCCCGCTGGCACTCTGGATGCAGGGAACCGCAAGAGAAAGGATATATGCAGGGAGAGGAAAAGGAGGAACAGATGCAGGACAGGGAAGACCTGCTGCAGCTGCGAGCAAAGCTTCTGGAACAGATAGAGCAGTCTACCAGGCTGCTGGCTGAGGTGGACAGGTCTCTACATGCAACTTCAGTTCCTGCGAGGAAACAGCGCCCAGATTATCCTGCAGCCCCAGCAGTAAGTGGCAGGGCGGCAACCGGCATCTCCAAGCTTGACGATCTCCTGCGGGGCGGATATCCAGTTCCGTCAAATATTGTACTGAACGGTCCCCCCTTCAGTTCCAAGGAGATATTTGCGTCACAATTCATAACCGAATCCATTGCGGAAAATTATCCAATCATAGTTCTCACACTGGACAGGGAACCATCATCCATAATGTCCGCCCTTGGGGATTCAGCAATGATTGATCAGTGGCAGAAGTCAGGAATCCTCACAGTTATTGATGCATATTCCCGGTTTGTGCAGGTTGAGCCCATGGGTGCTTCGGCAATAGTCATTGAGGGGAGCTCAAACATCAGCAATTTCATGAAGAGCATAGACTCGGTGTGCAGCCGGATCATGGCACAGGCTGGGAAGTACAGGATGGTTGTTTACTCCCTGACCGGCCTCATGACGCAAACTGATGAGAAAACATTCATAAGATCCCTTCAGCACATTTCCCAGAGAAGAAAAGCAGAAGGATCGGTTTCCCTGTATCTCCTGGAGGACGGCATCTTCGAGAGGAAAATATACGAGAACGTCAATTATTTCATGGATATTTCACTGGAGTTCCGCACCGAGGCTACCACTGAATATCTCAGAGTTCGGGGTCTCCCGTCTGCAAGGACCAGGGAATGGGTCGAAGTAATCAGGAACGAAGGATCTGTGGATCTGGGCTCATTTGACCTGAAAAGAGTAAGATAATCACAATTTATCTCTCAGTAAAGCGCCACAGCCAGTATTATGACCACCATGAACGCCACTATCATGTACACCATGTACCATGCTATGGAGCTGTTCATGATTTTCCTTGTTGCTATCATGCACATTCTCCTGTAACCTCTTCCAATGGAGTTCATTGCGAACCAGAAGACATCTATTACGGAAACAGGCTGGTTGTCATTTCCCATTCTGGTTCTGAGCACCCTGCGCAGCATGAGCCTTATGTTGTTGGCATAGGCAAATGAAGTATACTCGCTGGAAACTGATCTGCCGCTGTTCCATACCTCCGCTGTCCTGGTCCGGGGTTTCCTGAACACAGCATAGGCTGCAAGCGAGAATACTGCTATGAGTGCTATGACATAATCCGGTGACAGCAGCCCGAAATCCGCAGTGGAAAACCTGGATTCTATGGTGAACCCGTTGAATACAAGCACAGACGGTATGCCTCCCCTGAATACTGCTGGAACCAGCAGCACAGAAATGACAAAAAGTACCAGTATTGTGGCCCCCACACTGAATACAGTCACAGTCTCAACCCTGCTGGCATGTCCCTTCCTGGCCCGGAATAGTGCTGAAAATGACAGTATCTTCATCATGGCGCCAGTGGCCATGCCTTCCGAAATTGCAATAACAGACCCAACTATTATGGCTATGATGCCAATATATCCGCCAAGATACGCCTGCATGAAGAAGGATTCAAGAAGCATCCATACTGCAAGCCCGCCAATGGCGGGAAACAATCCGGAAAGGGACATGGTTGAGAGCAGGGTTCCCACACGCATCCACCTGTCCTCCGGTGCCCTGGCCTCCCCGAAATACTCGCCTCTGGTGCTCCCAATGGAAAGGAAAAGGCCAGTCTTTGACACTGCGTGGGACAGCGCGAAGATGATTATGGTAACCAGTACAAACTCACGAAGGATGCTGTTCCCGGATACAAGGTAGAGGCCGAAGGCTGCAAGAATGGCGGCCTGGTTCTCTATGGTGCTGAAGCCCCCAAGCATCTTCATGTTCTCGGATATGTAGGCATAGATGGATGCAAACAGGATTGAGATGCTTCCTATGATCAGGAAGAGGATTCCTATGTAAACCAGTGCAGGACCTGCTGCACTCAGGAATATCATCCTGGTTATGAGGAAGACACCCATGAGCGTCATTGTTGCACTGAATACGGCCGATGCATTTGCGGGAGCATTCCCATGGGCTATGGGGAGCCACTCGCTGATCATGAATGGTGACATGCCCATCTTTATGAGCGCGCCGAATGAAATGAGAAGGAGCGGGACAAATGTGGCCAAATGGATGAAGCCAAAGGAGGAATTCCCTGATGCCACGAATGATGACACTGCGCCGGCAATGATCAGGACAGTGCTGAATTCACTGAATGTCATGAATGTGAACGCAGGCCCCTTCTGCGACCTGTTCAGGGCAACTATGGCATATGAGGGCACAGACATTATCTCCCAGCCAGCTATAAGTGCAGGATAATTGTTTGACACCAGTATGATGGACATTCCCAGAACTGTGAGTGACATCAGGGAAGCCAACCATCTGCCGTACTTCTCCCCGTAAGATAATGAATAGATTCCGGCAAATACCCAGACAATTCCAGCTATGATGGAGTAATAGGAAAGATAATTCCCGTATACAAACTGGGTGGCAGCGAATACAATGGATGAAGCAGTCAGCATGAGGTACGAGGCTTTCCTGTTGAATATCCCCAGGAGGGCTGCAATACCGAACAGCACTGGCCCAAGGTAAGGAAGCATTCTCAGTGCACCTCCGTACTTTCCCGTCCTGAATCCGTGTGGCCGTTGATGCCGCCTCTTGCAGCGTTGAGAGCAGCCAGCACTGTGTAAGGGGAGGGCGGGCAGCCGGCAATTTCCACATGGTATTTCTCCCTGTCCAGCGGGGCATCCCCAACAATGCCACCCGTTACTGCACAGGCTCCCAGGGCTATCACAAGCCTGGGTTCTGGCATTGCCTCATAGGCCCTGTCCAGTGCCTCTTTCATTCCAGGCGTCATGACCCCCATTACGACAATTGCATCTGCATGCCGCGGCGTGTTCACCATGAATATGCCAAGTCGATTTGCATCATACTGTGGGGAAAATATGCTGAGAAACTCCATGTTGCATGAACCGCAGGCACCGGAATCCAGGGGGAAGACATGAAAGGACTTCCTGAACATTGCCTCAGCCTTCTTCACCGTGAATATGCCCTGTTCTCCCGTGGGCTGGTAATCTGGCAGGCACCGGCGGCAGAATATGCATTTCTCCATGATCCAGCCCTCCGGTGTTATTGCATCAACGGGGCAGTTGCCTGCATCAATTCCGGAGAGGCGTGACGGCCACAGCGGCGCGGCAGCAGGATCAGCGGAAGGATACCTTTCGGTCTTTATTCCCTTTTTCACGCCATTGAGGAACCATATGCTGCTCACTGCATCACCACCGCAAGTTCAGATATCCAGATGCCAAAGCTCTCCCAGTTGAAGTGGTAATCAGTGAAGATATTGCCTGCCATGGATTTCCTGAAGGCATCAATATTCAGCAGCGATGGAGAGGACATTTGAATATCATCAATCCTGCCGTCACTGATCTTGACGTAGTAGAACAGGTCCCCCTGCGGGCTCTCAATCCTGGCTGCGCCTTCACCATTCATTCCAGCAGTATCAGCCTCCGTGGAATTTTCGCTGTTCTCCAGGGCCTCCAGGATCAAGTCAGCGGAAGCGAGAATTTCCTGGCTTCTCACATAGAAACGCCCGAATGCATCTGGCTCATCGAATATGAAGGGTCTGAAGCCAAGTTTCCTGTATGGGATCAGTGTTTCGTCCAGCCTGGCATCCACGTTCATGCCGGCAGCCCTTGCCGCTGGCCCAAGCAGGCTGCCTTCACTGATGTTTCCGTTGTTCTGCAGCCGGTTAAGGAATATCTTGGACTGCAGCAGCGCATCGAAAATCTCCCGGAATTCTTTCCTTACGCCACCGATTCGGGTTTCGATCCCTGATTTGCTGATCTGGCAGCCTCCTACGGATGAAGCTGAAAAGAAATATCTGTGCCCTGAAAGCCGCGATATGATCCTTGCCACATTCTCCCTGAGGTATGCAATCTGGTTCTGTGGAACGCCAAAACCGGCAGGTTCACATACACGTTTCACAACCTCCAGGTTGCTTCTTATCCTCTCAAGTTCGAGCATTATGAGTCTTGAATACTGAACCCCCTCAGGCACGTCTATATCCAGTGCATCCTCCACGGCCATCTCGAACGCCACAGCGTTTGAGGCCGCATGAAATCCGTTGATACGCTCCACCATCAGGAGAGCGTCTCGCGGTGTGAGCCCCTTCACTTTCAGTTTCCTGGTCTTCACGTAGGGGTCAACTTCAATATGCTTGATGACTTCGCCGGGGGTATGCATGTCAAAGGCCACAGATTCCATAAGGCCTCCCGTTGCCGGGCCGTATGCAAACGTTAACTCTCCCGGGAGGTTCTGGTATGTTTCTGCAGGCATCTCATGTTTTTGTTCTGATATGACCTGTTCATACACGGAATACTTTTCCGTATTTCCCACGAATCTGCCCTGGGGGCTATCGAATCTATAATATCTCAATGTACACCACCAGATAGAAAATTCCAATGAAAAGCGGCAGGACAGCAGAAAGCATGGAAAGTGCCGGCATGAGCCGGTCCTTCTCCACGTTGGGCTGGTTTCCGCTGAATATCATCCCGGTCACGTTATAGTTCATTGATATGAAGGCAGCGGCCAGGAATATGATCACTATGATGAACTGCGCATACATGTGCAGTGAGAGTATATCTGCAAGGATCAGGAACTCTCCAAAGAACGTCCCGAAGGGTGGCGCACCTGTCACAGCCAGTGACGACATCAGCAGGGAAGCGGACGTGTAAGGCATTGAAGTGCTCATTCCACTGATCTCTGCAATTTTCTTCTTTCCCGTGAACCTGAGCACATTTCCCGATGAATAGAAAGCCCCTGCCTTTCCGAAGCTGTGAGAAAGCAGTAGCAGCAGGGCTCCGGTAATTCCAAGCGGTCCGCCGGCAGCGATCCCGAGAAGTGCAAGATTCATGTTCTCCATGGTTGAATATGCGAACATCCTCTTGTACCTGACCTGGTAACCCAGGAATATTGATGCAGCCACTATGGATATGACGGCAAACCAGACATACAGGTCCCTCACCGGCTCGATTTCGTATACTCTGTAAAGCACGTAGAGTGCTGTTGGCAGCAGTACCCCCGAGAACATGGCACTCACAGGGGAAGGTGCCTCGCTGTGAGCATCTGGAAGCCACGTATGGACAGGGAAGACGCCAACTTTCGTGCCGAAGCCTATGAGTGCCAGCGAAACAGCAAGGACCATTATCCTGGAATGCACGTGTGAGGATATGGCAGCTGAAACGGAAAGGGTGCCCAGAGTATAATATATGAGAATTATTGAGATGAAAGCAAATGTTACTCCTGCTGAAACTATCACTATATATCTCCACGTTGCCTCAAGGGAAGTTTCTGTTTTCTCCGTGATGAGAAGGAGAGCAGATGAGATTGTGGTAGCCTCTATTCCGACCCACATCAGTCCATAGTTGTTTACCTCCAGTGAGAAAAGCATTGAAACAGTGAAGAGGTTCAGGAGAAGGTAGTAGGCCGGTTCGCTGATGCCCATAACCTCCACGCCCTTCAGGTATCTCGTGGAATATACTGTTGACAGCAGATATACTGCCAGAACCATCACTATGAAGACCATGGTGGAATTCTGGATGAAGAAAAAACCCACCTGGGGGCGGATGAAATACATTATGCCCGCAATGGCCAGATCAACTGCACCCCCAATGATGGAAGCCTGCTTTATGCCGGTGCGGTACAGGATGCCGGCAGCTCCCGGTATCAGTATGATAAGCACTGCAAGCAACTGGCCCAGAATCATCCTCTCAGCTCCTCCACAGGCTCGTGGGTGAATTTCTCCAGTACAACTATTGATGATATGACCACAAGGGCAAGCACATCAAGGAACACGCTGGCCTCAATTATGATTGGTATGGGAAGAAGGAACATTGCGAATAGAACCAGGGAATTCTCCTCCTCAACGTAGCCTATTATCTGGGTGAATGTGGTCCTGCGCGAGGCTATGAGAAAGAGCCCCTGGAAGAAGAGAGTGAGTGGGAAAACAAGCACAGCTGAATTTCCGGAATTCCCAAGGAACGAATGCAGGACTATTCCGGAGAATGCTATGGAGTATATTATGAACACAGATATTACGATGAATATGAGGTCAAGCAGGAACAGGTAGGAGAGGCTCACCTTCCTCTCATACAGGTAAACCTTCTGCTTCGGTATTCTTTTCTGGAGGAAGTAATTGACAAGAAACGCCCTGAGGACTATTATGAGCGCACCCAGGATGAAGAAATCATAGGACCTCTCCTGCCAGCCTATTATGAATGCAACAACTGCTATGAGCACGGACTGGACGGACTGTCCCCTTATCATTGAAACGATGAATTCCTGGCCCTGGATGTAAAATGCTGAAATCGCAATCAGGCTGGAGATAAGGTAAACCACAGTGTCGATGCTGTTCATGGTATCACCTCAGCAAAGATGAGGAAAAGTATGGAAAAGGTGAAGGCGGTAGCAAGGTAGTCCATGACCCTGAAGAGCCTCAGTTTTGCCAGCGTCGTTTCCACCACAAGGACAATAAGTATGAGGAGCATCCATTTTGCAATCATGACCGGAATGTCAAGCAGGAAGTACGGTGATGAGGAGAACAGTCCCCATGGCACAAGGAAAACATTCAGGAGGACGGAACCAAGCAGGTATTGCTTGATGTATGACGACCACCTGTTTATGGCCAGGAGCTTGCCACTGTATTCATAATTCAGCCCCTCATCTATCATTCCAAGCTCCTGCACACCTGAGCTTTCCAGTGGTATCTTCCCGGTTTCGTAGAAGAAGAGCATGAAGAATGCCAGCGTTGAGAATATATGTGCAAGGGACAGATTCTCAAGGGAATGGGATACAAGGAACGCGTTTGTCGTATACGGGTTGTTTGTTGCAGTCAGGAGTGACACGGCAATGAAAACCGTTATGAGGGTGCCTTCCGAGAGGAAATTGAATGACATGGATCTGGAGACGCCAAGGGCCACATAATTGCTCCCGGAGTTCATGGCCGCCGCAGTCTTAAGGAAAGCTGCAAGTGAGAAAAGTATGGCACCGCTGAGAAAATCACCGGACGCAGTGAAATATATGGGTACGGGAACAAGTACGGGTATTATGAGCGCAATGAGAGAATAAATGCCGAAGAGGACATAGGGAATGTATCTGAAGAATACGCCTGAACCCGCAGGAATTATGGTAACTTTCCGGAAAAGTTTCCAGAGATCATAGTAAGGCTGGAATATACTGGGACCTCTTCTTGATTCAACCATGCCCTTGAGCTTGGCAAGTATTCCTGCGTATAATGGGGCACTGAGAACAACAAAGAAGTACTGAGTTAAGGTCTCTGCTAGTGTGATCATGTCCATGTTTAACCACCAGTTTCAAGCAGGCGTCATCAGCCAGCTTCAGCCGGCGGTTTGAATTAGTGGAAACGCCATTCCACGGACTACAGGATATTTTGATGATTTATTTAAATCCATCTTCAAGCGCATAAAAAGGTACCACTCAGTCTGCCCGTCGTTCATCACATATCAGACAAGGCTGAATTCATCACAGTGGCAGACTATGATCATGGAAGACTATTTCTTAATTTCCATCTGGCCATTCGCACCATGGTGCATTGCCCTGCGGATGGCGATGATCATAATGTCGGTGTCAGAAGGTATTCATCAGGCAAATAAATCAGGCCGCATCTAACACGGCAATTGCGTTAAATTTTTATCCGTACAGTGATGTACTGATTCCACCAGGGGGCTGTGGGGTAGCTTGGTATCCTACGGGCTTTGGGAGCCTGAGACTCCGGTCCAAATCCGGGCAGCCCCATGTGATCTAGG
>DAJC01000007.1 GCA_002498845.1 Thermoplasmatales archaeon UBA509
TTTAAATGCGGAGGGCCGGATTTGAACCGGCGGACCCCTACGGGAATGGACCCTGAATCCATCGCCTTTAACCTAGCTCGACAACCTCCGCAAAGCAATGTGGGATTAATCTGTAATATATGAAACATACTAAAGACTGTTGGATTGTGGGAAAAGAATCTTTATCCAATTTGTATAATGGAGAGGTCTTGATTAATTCAGCAGTTTGCTTTCTCCCTTGATACGTAATAATTTCATTTCAAATTGTGGAGCTAATCTTTACTTCACTTGATCGTTTGGATGTCACACAGTGGCTCAGGGCAGCGATCATGCACTCCGCCTTAACCATAAAAAGACAATAACTGAAGCTGGTCCTACCACACCTGCAAACACAGCAAGAGCAGCTTCCAGTGCTGCAAAGTTTGGTGTTAGGTTAGAAGGTTGTATATTTTCAAGAATCAGCCGGTTTCCAACGCTTGCCATCATTCTTTGATTATTCAGCTGAATTATTGCTGTAACCGTTTTGTAGTTGTCTGTCTGCCTCATGGAACCTATATATCTGCCCGTTGTCCCGTTATAGAGAAATATTGCCTGTGAGCCATATGTTGCGACATAGAGAATTCCCGTAGAATTTGAATACATTGTGGCAGAGACACCATCCGCAGTGTTTCCAAGATTTATTTTGAATAGTATCTCGGTAATGTTATACGGATTGATTGCGTATAGTTCACTGGAAGTAGCCAACAATAATTCTTTACCTCTTTGATCAAATTTCAAATATGTAGGATAACCAAACCTTTGACCGTATCTTACATCAGATCCATTTAGGTGCTGCAGATCATTGGCAGATATCAATTCATTATGAAAATCGTAGTCCAGATAACTTGTATTTGATGCACCATTGAATGCATACTGGATGGCACATTGTACATTGTTCCGATAGAATAATTAGCCACTATGTGAGTACCATTAATCTCCGTTATGTGGTTACCTTCGGAAACAAACAATCTACCTGCATTTGCAAGTACCATGCTTTCCGTGAAATTATTTTCACCGAAATCGATAACCCCAGCAATTGAATTGTTTCTGGTGTTGATCACGGTGATTCCACTTACGTTCACGCCAAGACAGGCGACATAGAGCAGACTGTTTACGGGATCATACAACTCGCCTGTACCAAACTGGTACCCAACCATCCCATTAGTTGAGATTGTGGATTGAATCTTAAGAGTGCTGGAATTATATGCATAAACCTCATCTTTGTACAAAGAAGAAACATATATTATCTCATTTGACGGGTCAAATGCGGCAGAAGATGATGGGGAGTTCATAATTACGGTCTTAATTGAAGTATCATATTCAAGGGTAAATATAATGACTAACCTGGCAGTATCAAAAATGCTAGAATAAGAACGGCTATCGCGATTCTTGTCCTCCTTATTTCTCGCATCCGTAACCAGTTAAAATTACGCTTCCTCAATATATATACATTCGCCTCATCCGTCAATTTTATACTTTAAGATGTTTACATCTTACACAATTTAGTTCTCAATGTATGGGCGGAATGTGTCCCGATGTTCGGAAAGCCAATTTATCTGTCGTGAGCCAGAAGATTTCCTGACATTTGCAAGGGCTTGAAAGCGAGGGCGGATAGACAAAATACAGCAATGCAGTCTATACTCTCCACAGGTGAAACGGAAAGGTGCTCTTTCCAAAATTAAGACGGTTAAGATGGAATTTTTGCAATGAAATATTGACTTCGGGGACATGCTCTCTGTAAAGGGAAGGGATGCACATCTCAAGCCCTCTGCTGCGATCAGGCTGTGGAGCCATACCAGAAAGGAAAAGTGAATAGCCTCCTTCCCCTGGCACGGGAATGTCAACCAGCCAATGGTTGCTGTTCGGTGAATCAATGCCTGTGGGCGTGAGGGGAACCAGCAACTAGCCCCTCTGAGAGAGCTAGAAATAGTTAACCAACCCAGGTAATATACTCGAGCCACCTGATTTTTGCTTTAGAATCATTGGATCATTCATAAAAAATTGCTTGCAACAGATTGGAAAGAATGAACTGGTTGGTATCGATTCAGCTCATTAACTTCTGCTTTTCGTGTCTCAGTCTCACTGTATTGTTATGAGCTACTTTCAGGATATCTGGATACTTGCCATGACTAAGTTTTTTAACAAGATCCACGGAACTGCCAAGTGACACCTTATGGCCTGGGCTTACAATGGTATTTTTGTTTATCACATATGCAACCTTTTCCTCACCCATATGGACCCAGTTGTCGCTTACTGTTCCCAGTAGAAGTGATTTTGCCACTCCAATTGTTGGTATATTCAGCATAACCCCGGCATAGCTGGCAAGCCCTATTTTTCTTGGGTGAAGCAGTCCATTTCCATCTATCAGAAGAACGCCGTCAAAGTTCCCAGCAAGATCCTTTATGAATTTAAACTCCCTGAAGGCTAGATATCCGGGAATATATGGGAATCGTACTTCCTGCACGCTCTCCCTTATCTCAATATTCCCACCATCATCAATGGCCATTGCCCCATAACCGTATTCGTCATCATAGGAAACATCCACAGCAGCAACCCTGGAGGCATCAAAATCGTCAGTCAGATCAACCATGCTCCTAACTCTCTCCTGCTCATTTCTAAGAGCATTGAGGGGAAAATCTGTCTCAAAATCTTTGAATCTGATCTGTTCAAAGTTATTCACCGAATCGCCCTCAACTGTTACACCATCCCTTTCCAGTCGCCTGATCTTTTCAATTTCTCCAAGTATGTGAGTGTACTTACCAACCGTGCCGTCAGACCGTACGACCTTGTAGCAAGGTGTGCCCTCTGGATCTGGGTTAATCGAGAGCATATATCCGCATGCCCTTGAAGCAGCAATGTCTCCAAGTGCCCTAGCAAGGTCGCCATATGTTGAAACCATACCACGGGGAATCTGCCTCACGAGCCCGTAAAAATATGAATAGAGGTCCACATCGAGAGTACCCCCAGTTTCTATCATGTCAGTAGCATGGCTTTCGTCATTATAAGTGATTTTCATTTTTGACTGTGATATAACAGAGACCCAGTTAAATATTATTCCCGCAATCTATTCACAGGGCAGCAGCGGGGCAAATTATCCAGTTTATTTCCTGACGTCAGCTAATAATCCTTAATTAACTAATTTTCAATTACCTGTCTGCATGTTTGAAAAACGGTTTGAAGCCGTGGGGCGCTTCTCAGAGAGAAACAGTGGAAAAATCATAATTTTCTGGATTATTCTTATATTGGTTCTTGCGCCATTTGCTTCACTCCTTTTTCATGAAACATCGTATGATCTTACCAGCAGTATAGTTCCGCCCAACGCAATGGCAACTAAGTCTGCAAACCTTGAGTCACAGTATTTCCAGAATAATTCTACCAGTGGAAGCGGCAATGGAACCCAGTCTATGGTTATGGTTACCACCAACACCTCAATAAATTCAACACCACAAATGGGCGATATGATCAGTGCCCAGAATAGCGTAAAACAATATCTTATAAGCCAGGGAATCAATGTTAGTTTTCAATCAATAGTAGGAACAGAGAATGAAACTCTGCACGGTGTTGCAGCGGCAGCATCAGGTTTTCTGGCATTAGCATATCCACTTCTGGATCATCTTGCACAGAGCTCTAATTCAATCAATCAGTCACTAAACGCTTCACTTTCAATAATAATTGGAATCCCTGCATATTACTTTGATAACTTATCAAAATCTAAAAGTTCATCTACCGCCTATAATGCGACAATCTATTTCATAGGTGAAATTGGAGCGTCCAATCTTATTTTCAAGCAGATCGGAATTCCATATTTCAACACGTTTGCGGCATTTTTCAATGAATCATTCGCACAAAGTTCAAAAGTTTTGAATGATATTAATTCCTCAATTATTGGCGCCTCTTTGAACCAGAGTTTAAACGCCACTCTGAAGGGAATGATCTTACAAGGTGGCTCTATCGGAAGTTTTGCCTCTCTATTCTATCAGGCAAAAGTGCCCATTGCCGTAACATTCAATGTAACAGGATATCCTGTTAATACAGACGGACAGCTGTATTCAAGATTCGCTTACAATTTCACAGTACCAATACTTGCGCAAGGCATATCTTCCAACAGCACTATCGTATCTGCCCTTCAGAACGACCTTAACGTAACTCCGATCGAGCTGGCAGGAGATGCCTTTAATCTGTCCCAACCGGCAGATTCCATAGCTCTTCAGTCAGAAAGTGACAGAGTTGTTTCAAATGGAATAATAAACTATTTCAGAGGAAGTCCACTAATTGCCATAAACCCTGAAAGTATTCACGCATTCGTATCGTCTGTCAACAGCACAAACAACATAAATCTAACAATATCTCAACTAATGCTGGATTATAACTTTTCGAGCTATCCTGCAGTACCACAGAGCTATGTACTGCACCAGTTCGTTGGATATGATAATTCCACGGTGATAACAATTATACTTGTCAGCTCAAATCTTTCTCTAGCCCAGACAAACAAGGTCACAAGCATCTACACAAACGCCTTCAATGGCGTGGATGGCGTTGGTGCATATCTTGCTGGTTCGTCAGCACTGAGTTCTCAGTTGGGGTCTGAATCCATAAGCGGAATGGAAAGGGCTCTGTTTATAGGTATAGTTCTTTCAGTGATTATCGTGGGCGTATTCTTCCTTTCACCTGTTGCCGCTTTTCTTCCCCTGATGATATTCGGGGTATCAGCAGAGGTATCCATGGCCCTTAATGGTCTTCTGTACAAGTACATCCTCCATGGTTCAGTGTCATTCATTACGCCCACGCTTCTGCTTATACTCCTGCTGGGATTGGCTAGCGACTATGTCGTATACATAATGTCCAGGTACCGCAGGGAAATAAGGGCGGGAAATGAGCACCCTTCTGTAGTTTCAGCAAAGTGGTCGGGACACGCGGTATTCACATCTGGTATTACCGTTGCTATTTCCTACATAGTCCTGTATCTTTCTCATGTGCCAATATTCAGTGATGCTGGCATTACAAATGCAGTGGGCGTCGTTGTAACAATTCTGGCTGCCAACACACTTCTTCTTGCAATCCTCAACCGTGGAAAAAGAAAGTTGTTCTGGCCTTCGAAAATTTCAGCTGGGAAGCACCTTCCAGCTGAGAAGACAATGAAGAAGATAGCCGGTACCGTAATAGCGAACAAGGGAAAAATTGTGATAATTTTTGTGGTGGCATCACTCCTTGCCAGCTATGTCTATTTTGAGACCCCGTCAAATTTTGATGTTTTTGATCTTGTACCTTCAAGCAGCGGAATCCAGGCAATAAAGGTAGTAAACTCCAGCTTCAACGGAGATTTATTTGACAGGGGATACGTAATCCTGCAGTTCCAGTCTCCAGTTTACAATGGTACCGCCTTCAATACTACCGAGATAAATTCAGTAACTGCCATTGAACAGAAATTGTTAGCAAGTGGCCATGTTTCGGAGGTCTTTGGTCCAACCTACCCGTATGGTGATTACGTTCCTGCAAATCTTTCCGGCATACGATCTTCTTACAGTTCTCAATATCTTTCCGAGATGAAGAGCTACATTGGCAGCGACTCACGCTATGTCATAATAGATTACCAGCTCAGTGAACTTGCCTGGCTGAATCCCTCCACAAAATTTGTGAATGACATACCTTCATTGATTTCCGGCACAGGATCTGATTACAGGGTTTATGTGGGAGGCATAACTGAAGGCCTGAACAACGCCTATTCATACACTCTATCAAGTTTCATCAAGATGGTGCCAATCCTCGCCATTGCAATTTTTGCAGTCCTTCTCATTCAGCTGAGCAGCCTATTTACTCCGTTAAGGCTGATCCTCATGGTGCTTGCATCTGTGATAATCTCGCTGGCAATCACGTATCTGGCAGTGCACTACTATGCAGGGCTTCCAATATTGATCTTCCTGCCCATGTTCACCGTAATAACCCTCCTTGCGGTTGGCCTGGATTACGATATTTTCATGGTGACAAGGGTTCGCGAGGAAGCATACAAGGGGAAGAGTGATGAGGAAGGCGTCAGGGTGAGCCTGGAAGAGAATGGTGGTGTTATAATCACGCTGGGTGTTCTCCTGTTTGCGACATTTGGATCTCTGGCATTCAGCGGAATTGGCATAATCCAGGAAATAGGAATAGGTCTGGCACTGGGGGTACTGATAGATACGTTTGTCAGCTGGCCATTCTTTGTTCCTGCAATCATGCTTTACCTGAAGAAATATAACTGGTGGCCTTCAAAATTGAAGAGGGAGGAAGTGGATGAACTTCCGGGCGAGAAGGACTGAGGTTATTAACCGAGGCTCTTCTCAATCATGAATATCCTCAGTGCATTAAGAACATCATCCGGCCTCAGGATGAATGTTATATCCGTATAGAACGAAACGATCTGGACTATGTTGATGCCCCTGTTGGAAAGCATGGAAGAGGCGTATGAAACATATCCTTTCATCTCCTTAATGACTGGAGGACTTATTATTATAAGTTCTCCAAGACCCTGTTCCACATCTATTATTTCCCTTTTCGGGATCAACTGACCTATCTTGCTGAAGAGGTCATCACCTATGACCAGGCCGCACCCCTGGGATGCCTGGATAATCCTGTATTCAGAGTAACTTTCCACAATGTTCCTTGTTACATTTATGAGCATTCTCAGATTTTCAGTTGACGGGCGAAGAATGAGCACAGTGATGCCTGATCTGGTCTCAATGGTGGAAGACTTGATAAGTTCCCTGAACCTGCGACCGGAGTAACCAGACCTGGGAATTCGCTTGAGAGCTGCCACAATAGCATCTTCCCCCTGAATATCTGCGTCAGAGGAGATGGCTCTTGCCATGGCGCTGTAGTTTATGATGCCCATGTCCACTGCTTTCCAAAGGTCAGGGTTATGATCCAGGTACTCTCTCACCCTTGATGCCACACTGTTATTATTTCGCATACAGATAGCCAAAACAGAGTAGTAATGTCCAGATTTAAACCTATTCATAAAAAATGTCCAAATCCAAACGAATATTTTAAATGAATGAATCGATGGGATGACTTATGGCTTTGCGCAGGAAGCTTGGAATATTTCATCTGACACTTGCATCGGTAACCGGAATGGTTGGCTCAGGATGGCTTTTCGGAGAGTTTTATGCCTCTTCCATAGCAGGTCCTGCCTCCATTTTCTCGTGGATAATAGGATCAATGATGATCCTGTCACTGGCGCTTGTTTATGCTGAACTTGGAGGAAAGATACCACTGGGGGGTGCTGCAGCCCGTTATCCGGAAATGAGTCACGGCAAGTCGGTTTCGGCCATCAACGGGTGGGCTCTTTTCCTGGGTTACGTTTCCACTCCCCCGCTTGAGGCCGTTGCTGCCGTAACCTATATGAATTTCATGGTGGGCGGCCTAATTTCAAGGTCAGGGAACCTGACAATGCTAGGAATTGGTCTCGCCTTCGGATTTCTGGTGGTTTTCTTTGTGATAAACCGCTTTGGTGTGAAGGCCATCTCCAGCGCCAACAGCTACATTGCGCTGGCCAAGATATTCATTCCTGCCATGACAGCAATCGTACTTGCTTTGACATTCTTCTCCATTAAAAACTTCACAGCGGGGGATTCTTCGCCGAAGGCACTGAATCAATATTTGTGGCCATACCAAATGCTGGCATAGTTTTCTCTTTTCTTGGTTTCAGGCAGGCCATAGAGCTGTCGGGAGAGGCCAAAAATCCCGGAAGGACCGTACCCATTGCAATAATACTGGGTCTGGCCATATCAGCTGCCATTTACATACTTGTACAGGTGGCATTCATCGGATCCATGACATGGACTGGAATCCGTGTGGGGGACTGGTCTGCCTTGGCCACATCGGGATTTTCCTCAGGTCCCATGGTAGTGCTTGCAACTTCACTTGGCATCGGCTGGCTTGCAATAATACTCCTTGGTGACGGTGTGGTATCTCCACTGGGAACTGCAGCCATATATGAGACCACAACTTCAAGGGTTGTCTATGCACTTGGCGATATGGGCTATTTTCCAAAGTTTCTTTCAAAACTGAACAAATATTCTGTTCCCGCAATCGCGCTGGTCTTTGACCTTGTTTTGATGGCAATATTTCTGATCCCCGCCCCGTCATGGCAGAGCCTGGTATCACTTAACTCTGATCTGAGCATAATTGCGTATGCTTCCGGTCCTGTGGCACTCATAGTGCTTCGCAAGATCGGGACAGCATCAAGGGAGGGCTATTTCACACTTCCCATGGCAGGCATAATTTCGCCAATTGCATATATTGCTGCCATACTGCTAATTTACTGGTCAGGGTACCCAACGACCCTGTACATGACTGTAGTGGCTCTGGCAGGTCTTGCAATCTTCGGATACCTGCTGTGGAAAAAGTCAGTAGCAATGGTGGACCTGAAAAATTCAATATGGTTTATCCTGACACTGGTATCTGTACCCATCATATCATATTTTGGCAGCATGAACCTGGACATAATCCAGTTCCCGTTTGACGTCTTCCTGATGGCCGGGATAGCAGTGGTGTTTTATTTCGTCGGCATAAATACACATATTGAACCCAGCGAAACCCCGGATTACTCTATATCAGTTACCATTGCCCAGGAACAGGAGTAAGGGAGTTGAGACGGAATATGTATACCGGTTAAGTGTGACAGAGTATATCACACACATTTTTGTTTTCCTTCGTTAATGTTTCAACAGCGAAATCTAATGGAATACATTCGGAGAGGAATGTATCTGGCACCTTTATGATTAATATTCAGCATTCTAGGTATCCCACAGCAAAAGAATTTATATTTATGTATAATTAAGGCGCGAAACCGATGAAAACCTATCTGAAAGTTACATTTTCCAGCGAAGGTGCAAAACCCAGTGAAGTTATAAATAGGTTGAGGTCTCTTGGTTTCAAGCCAGTCATAGGCGAACAGGACATGATTTATGAGTGGGGAGATAACGCAACGACCGAGGACTCAATATGGTTCGCTGACAAGATTCAGGCGACCCTTGAGGGATTCAAGGTGCTTTTCCAGATAGAAACCCTCAGCGACTGATTCTATAGGGAATTCGCCTAACATTTCCGCAGCTACTGCATCTAATTTCAAGCAGTCCTCTCTTCAGCCGCACTGTATCATGGGACGTGTAGGGTTTCTTGCACGCCTTGCAGTATGAACGTTTGATAGTTGCAGGCAGTGTTATATCAAACCTGAACGAAATTCTTTCCATTATTGTTATGTATTCCCTGGAAAGGTCGGTGTCTGTCCCCACGGTTGCCAGCGCCAGCCCGCGCATGTTGTCTATCCTTTTCATCGCAATGGCATGAAGGTTGATCTCAGGTTTTCTGTGCACCATTATTAATGGATGATTGATACAGAATTATATGATAAAGCTTGTCCTTAGCGATATCGATGGAACCATAACGGACAGCAGGCGTGTACTGTCTTCATCCGCATCTGAACAGATGAGGAAGGTTCAGGACAGCGGTGTTATCGTGAGTCTTGTCAGCGGTAACGTTATCCCTGTCATGTACACATTCAGAACCTACCTTGGAATAAAAGCACCATTATTCGCTGAGAATGGAGGGGCAATGATTGAGGATAACATCACCCAGTTCTTCAACATGGACAGGCCCATGGCATTCTTCAGGGACCTTGAGAAAAAAGGGCTCGTGAAGGGCATAATGACCAACCAGTGGCGCCTATGCTCCATGGGTTTTGAGCCGGTGGGACCTGTTGAACGTGAAATAATGCAGCTGTCTGCACAGTATAATGTGGAGATTACAAACAGCGGATTTTCATGGCACATCCTCAATGTTGGGCAGAATAAAGGGTTCGCACTGCATTACCTTATGGAAAGGTATGCCCTCAGGCCAGAGGAAGTTCTTGTGATTGGAGATAACCTGAACGATATTCCAATGTTCATTGAAGGCGTCAGGAAAGCTGTCCCGGCCAATGCGGAAGAGGAACTGAAGAAGAGGGCGGATTATATAGCCAGATCAGGGCATGGAGCGGGATCCGCAGAGATTCTCTCCTCGCTGGAATCATTTTAGGTTTGCCACAAACTTTCCATTTCTCTCCCCCATAAATTCATTTCCCTCAAGGATTACTTCGCCGCGCATCACAACGCTGTGCGGGAATACTGCCTGGAAACCGTTGAAGGGTGAAATCGGGGTCTTGGAGTGGAGGCGATCCTGGTTTATCCTCCTGGCTTCGCTGAATTTCACTGCCATGAAGTCCGCAAAATAACCCAGCTGAATCATGCCCTTCCTGATGCCCATCGCGGCAGCAGGATTGGCAATTGCAGTTCTGTAAACCAGGTTGAACGGGATCGTCTTGTTCGCAACAAGGGCAAGCATGAGTGGAATTCTGGTCTCAACCCCTATGATGCCTGCAGAAGCCTGGAAGAATTCCTCCTTCTCATGCTCTGTGTGAGGGGCGTGATCCGAGGAAAGAATGTCAAAACTTCCCCTGAAATAGCTATCCATAAGCTTACGCTGCGTATCTCTTGATCTCAGCGGTGGATTAACCTTGCCCCAGCTTCCCAGTTCCATCTCATTGTTGAGAAGAATGTGATGGGGAGTGACTTCTGCCGTGGCTCTTCCGTTCAGCTTTGGAAGGCTTTCAGGAGTGCTTATGTGCGCCATTATCTTCTTCTTCAGCGGCAGTCTGGAAATTACCTCCGCAGATGTCAACTCACACTGCTCAGGTCTGGCCCTGTCATGATCCATCAGTGAATGTTCCTCAGGGATGAAATTGGCTCTCAGACAGGCCGAATCCTCCCCGTGGAACACCACAGGCACATTCATTGAATCCAGGAGCTTAAGGTCACTTTCAGAAATCTGATCCACTGCAGTGGAGTTTGTGCTTCCACCAAGGAATATCTTTATGCCACTGCTTTTGGGGCTTATAAGATCGGCGTTCTTGCCGTTGTAAAGTGAATACAGACCAAAATCGCAGTATGATCTGGACGATACTGAGGAGAGTTTGTCCTGGAAGACAGAATAGTCAGAAACAGGAACAAGGTTATTGGGCATATCATAAACTGTGGTGGTCCCACCATAGATAGCTGAAAGGCTGCCGGTGCTGAAATCCTCCTTGTCTGTTTCGCCTGGGTCTCTGAAATGCACATGTATGTCAGTTCCTGCTGGAATCACTGCCCCTTCCAGCTTTGTGACCGGTGCTCCCGTGATGGCTTTTCCTATGTGGGATATAACTCCGTCAGTGACGGCAACCTCAAGTTCCCTGAACTCATCCTGGAAGTAGAATCTGCCAGCATATATTGTATCATACGACATTCATACACCTCTTCTTTCTCCCCATATGAGCTTGTGAAGCTGTGGAAGTACCCTGACATTGATGCCCTGCTTCAGCACAGATTCCGCCAGCCATTTGATATCCGTCCCCCATGCCGGCTGGAAAACAGCCTCACATCTCAAACTGTGTTGCGAAAGAAAATCTGTTGCAAATGCATAATCATTTTCATCTGATATTACGAACTTTACGTAATCTGATTTTCTCAGAAGTCCAAGATTATCCAGCCTGAGGCTTTTTTCCTCTCCCGATGATGGAGTCTTCACATCCATGTCTATGGCAACATTTTCCATTTTTGTATATTCATCAACAGGAAGAGATCCGCTTGTTTCTATGAGCACTTTCTTTCCTTTTGCTGTGATTGTTCTTACAAATTCAGGTGATTCCCTCTGCAGAAGTGGCTCTCCTCCAGTGAGGCATACCCACTCCTCGCCAGCAGCAGATGCAGTATCAACCAGTTCCTGAAGTGGTATCTCCTTTCCGCCAGCGAATGTGTAAGTGGAATCACACCATTTGCACCTCAGGTTGCACCTGTTTGTTCTTATGAATATCATGGGGATGCCCATGAGAAGCCCCTCTCCCTGTATGCTGTGAAATATCTCCGTTATTAGCAATTTCCTGTGCATATCAATTCCGGATAAATACTTCCACATTGCCATGGAGAATTGGAGAGATCAGGCATGACAGCCCAGGTTCCAGAAGAAACCGATTGTTCTTGGGTATATATTCCATGGGCAATCCTATCATAGTTTTCAGCGGTATTGGGGAGCAGAAATGATTATTCAAAATTTAGCAGAAACAATGCGCAGTGCATATGGCATTGCCAATATTGGCAGTTCTGAAGAATGACTGGCAAAAATTATATGATCATTGCAATCTCCATAGTATGGCTCAACCGAGAAAGGGAAGAGGTACAGTGGAGACAACTGTGCGGCAGTTCCTGAAGCTAAGGCCTGAAACATATTCATTCCTGAAGGACAGGATCATAAACATAAGTAAACTGGCCGAAGAAATCAGGGAGAAGTACCCTGATCTCAGTCCTGCAAGCATAAGATATTCACTGAACAAGATAATGGAAGAATCCAGCAAAAGAAAGGCTGATTTCACATATGTTGAGGATCTGCTGATGCAGAGTAAGGTCACACTCCAGGACAAGATCACTGTACTTACGTCTCAGAAAACCCTCAATGTCAGTTACATATCAGCCACATATCTCACAGATTCCGTGGTATACATAGTGGATGAGCTGAGGAGCGGGAAACTTCCTGCAGGTGGCCAGGTCACAATAGAGCGTGATGTCAGTGCAATACACATTTTGTCTCCAAAGGAAATAGAGCAGGTTCCCGGCTTCGTCATGCGGATTACGGAGCGCCTCTATTCTGTGGGCGTAAACATACTGCAACTCATCTCTTGCTCAAATGAGACCATCATCGTGGTGAAGAAGTCTGATGGAGTGAGGGCATATGAGAATCTTGTCCTTGCATAATTTTTTTCAATGACAAACATGGATATTGAGAACAATCAACCTGGGTGGACTCCGCTTGACGATCTTTCCAGGATCGTGTGGGAAGTTCCCAACAAAAATGAAAGGCCGGATACTACTGCTTTGAGGCTTCTGCAATTATGTCAAGGAAATGCTGATTTATGCTGTTCTTAAGATCAGAAATTTCCATTTTCAACTCCTGCACGAGGTCTGCGTTCATGCTTTTGACCTCTTCCGGTTCGATCTCTTCCAGCGTCTTACCATTTCTCACCATTTCACCCACTGCACTGTAGGCATCCTTCCATGATTTTCCTTCCCTGAACAGCTTATGGGCATTTGCTGTTGCATAGGATGAGTTCTGCACAATTCTACGTGAAACACCCGGGTTAAATTCAATTCCACTGAAAAAGTGCCGTGCAGCCTTCAGAATATCCTCAACCAGTAAAAATGAATCAACAAGTTCTTTCTTCACCAGCTGAAAATCCCTGTGATATCCTGAGGACTTGGATATGACGGCCATAATGACGCCTGAAATTTTTCCCGCTATTTCTGCTGCGTAACCCTGCGTTATTTCCAGAAAATCTGGATTCCTCTTGTTTGCCATGAGTGAACTGCCTGTGGTGAATCCTGATGGAAGTAAAAATAAAGGCATCTCATCTCCGGACATGAGGATAAAGTCCTGTGAAACCCTTGAGAGTTCCAGCATTATGAGAGACAGGTGGAAGATGGAATTCAGTTCATCCATGCCCCTCTGCGATGCCAGGTACATGGGATTCTCATCTCCACGCTTCAACCCCAGTGATCTTGCAACTTCCCTGAAATCTACTCCGGAAAGTGACCCGAAGCCTGACCCGTATCCCAGAGGCAGTGTTTCGTTTCCATGTATGGCATAAAGCATTTTCTTTGAGCCATTGTAGAAAATGGATGCAAGATAATCCATATATGTTACAGAAGAGACTGCCATTCCCTGCCTGTAATGTGTGTAACCAGGCATCACCCCTTTGATCTTCTCCCTCTTTGCAAGGATGATCTCAGCTATGTCTGCACATTCCCACGCAATATTCAGCAGATGATGCCGGGTAAAAAGCAAAATGTCTGTCTGTATCTGTTCATTCCTTGAGAGGAATAGCCGGAGGTTTTTGCCAGAAATTCCTGCTTTTTCAAGGACCATTGCTTCAACATTTCCGTGAACATCTTCCAGATCTGCACTCAGGTCAGGATCGGTGGAATAAATTTCGGCAAGAGCATGAAGTATGCGGATGCTGTCATCACGGGGAATTAAGCCCTGCTTCAGTATCTGCAGATGATACGCAGCCAAAGCAAGTATCTCGTAATCCACCATGTGCCTGTCCGTCTGTATGTCATCATCAACCATCAGCCTGTTCAGGTATGGCAGAGAATCATCCGAAGCGCCGCTGGCCCATATCTTCTTCATAAGGAATCAGAAACTCTTGGATATTTCCGCCACTGCCTTCTTCCTGACGCTGTTGGTGTTCACAGTCTGCATCCCGAAGAGCTCAACAAATCCCTTGGCATATGACTGGTCAAAGGTGTCATGGATTCCATAGGTTGATTTCTCATAATTGTAGAGTGTGTAGGGGCTTTCCATTCCCTGAACAAGCAGATTCCCGTTCTGCAGTTTCAGTGATACAGTACCTGATACATAGGCGTTAACGCTCTTCAGGAAACTGTTCAGGTGATCCATAAGGGGATCGAACCACAGGCCGTCATAGGTCATTGTGGTCCACTTTGATTCCACTATGGATTTGAATGCTGTCTCCTCCCTGCTCAGCGTCATCCGCTCCAGGGACCTGTGGGCGTTTATGATTACGGATGCAGCCGGGCATTCATAAAATTCCCTGCTCTTGATTCCCGTGACCCTGTCCTCAAGATGATCTATGGCTCCATAGCCTGCCCTGCCTGCAATTTCATTCAGGTCCGCGACAATCCTGGCAAGCGGCTTCCGGACGCCGTTGATCTCCACAGGGATTCCTCCGCTGAATTGTAATGTAAACTCCGTGGTTTCATGTGGGACATGATCCGGTGGCGTAACCCAGGCATAGGCATCTGCCGGTATTGCTTTCCTTGGGTCTTCAAGATCTGAACCTTCCACAGACCTTCCCCACAGGTTCTCATCGGTGGAGTATTTTCCACCCAGCTTGACCGGAATTCCATTCTTTGAGGCATATTCCATCTCCTGATCCCTGTTCAATCCCCAGTCACGCACAGGGGCGATAACATTTAGGTCTGGATTCAGGGCCCTGATTGATACCTCAAACCTGACCTGATCGTTGCCCTTGCCCGTGCATCCATGAACTATGACATCGCAGTCATGTGTATCTGCGGCACTCACGGCTTCAAGGGACATCAGCGGGCGTGCAATGCTTGTGGAGAGCGGATAGACTCCATCATACATACCATCAGCCATTATCTCCCTGGAAATGTATCCGTTTGCAAACTCGTTCTTAACATTCTTGGTTATGACATCTGATGCACCCAGCTTCCAGGCCTTTTCAGCTATTGCGGCAAGATCGTTTTCTTCCTGCCCCACATCAAGGGTCAGGGTTACAACCTCCATTCCCAGCTTATCCTGCAACATCTTCAGGATAACAGAAGTGTCCAATCCTCCGGAATACAGCAGCAATCCTCGTTTATACATTAGGGGGTCATTCCGAACTCTATATTTCAATCTTTTCGACAATATTGATAAAATTACTAATAATATGAAATAAATAAAAGTTATAATATCAATAATATTAATAGTGCTCAAAAAATTCGTATCACATCGTAGCATATTATGTGAGAAAGGCTTTATTTCCGTTAAAGATGGTCTACTGATATTATGGACTTCAAAAACGTGTTTGGATATGCCCGGGAAACTGATGCCATACTGATTATCCAGGGGGATGAAAACTCTGTGGACAAGACATTTTTTTACCTTACCGGCGTGGATGGTGGGCTGTTTGAGGGTTCAGCGCTCATTGTGAAGCCGGACGAAGTGAAGATAATAACATCTGCTCTTGAAGAAGAGACTGCAAGAAAAACGGGGCTTGAGGTCATAGTGGCAAACGGAAAGGCGGAATTCGAGAAAGCCATCAAGGATAACCTCGGAGGCCTTGATTCAATAGGTCTGAACTATTCTGCTCTGACGGTGAGCAGATACAAGGACATACTGCGCATAATTCCTGACAAGGAATTTGTTGATGTCTCATCATCCATAATGGAAGCACGCAGGATGAAATCACCCGAGGAACTGTCGAGAATAAGGGAAGCCGCAAAAATAGGAAGCGAAGCCTTTGAGAGCACAGTAACAAAGCTCAAGGAGGGAATGACAGAAAGCGAGGTCTCTGCCCTCATAGCCTACGAGATGATGAAGCTCGGTGCTTCAGAGCCTTCATTCAGCACCATCGTGGCATTCGGTGAGAACGCATCCATGCCCCATTATTCACCGGGAGACAGGAAACTGAAGAAGAATGATTTTGTGCTCATAGATTTCGGGGCAAGGTACCGCAGGTACTGTTCGGACATCACAAGAACCGTTGTATTCGGGCATGCAAGCCCAGATCAGCGCGAAATGTATGATGTGGTATTCAGGGCACAGGACGAGAGCATGAAAACCATTAAGGAAAACGTCAACGGGAAGGATGTTGATGCTGTTGCCAGGAAGATAATAGATTCTACAAAGTTCAAGGGTAGATTCATTCATTCACTGGGGCATGGCCTTGGCATGGATGTTCATGATCATCCTGCACTTTCATCGAACTATGATTTCCCGCTTAAGGCAAACATGGTTGTGACTGTTGAACCCGGAGTATATGTTCCAAGGGTAGGTGGAGTGAGGATAGAGGACGACGTCATTGTGAAGAAGGATGGCTTCGAGCTCATCACCACAGCTCCAAGGGAACTGATGGAAATATCGTGAGATGATTCCGGCAGGCATCAACATATATCTTGACGCAGATGCGACCAGAATAAAGGGGTTTCTGGAGTCAAATGACAGAGAAAGCGAAAGGCTGAGGCGCAATGCTTTCCGCCTCATAATTGAGGCCATGAATGACCAGGAATCCAGGGAAATTACTTCCGCTGAGGACCTCAGGTGCCTTCCGCTTACCCTGTGGGTCCTGAGAAGGATCGGCGAACCTATACTGACCTCAAGGGTACTGAACCATGCCCGTGACCTGCTGGAAGGCTTCCTCATGAGCAGGACAATTGCCAGCGAATTTGTGCCGGATTACGCCAGAAGATACGGCGTGGTCATGGAATATGACGAAATGACTGGCCTCTATATGATCCGTGCCGGTGATTTTGTCAATCTCACATCCCGCCTGAGTGGCTACAAATATCGCCTAATTTACCAGAGTTTGAGGCATGGGACAGTCTACTGTGACAGGGAAGTGGCGGCGAAGATCGTGAGAGAAGCATTCGTCAGGAAGTTATCCTCAATATTCAGCAGCCTTTCAGACGAGGAAAGCTATTCCATAACAGCTCCGGTCAGTGACAGCATCGATGAAATAATTGATATTTTCCAGAAGTCCGGCATTAAGAAGTCCATTGACCTGGGTGAGGTCGATGCCACCCTGTTTCCGCCCTGCATAAAGGAATATATCACGCAGATGCGTGACGGGGTAAATCTTCCGCACATGGCAAGATTCACACTTGTAAGCTTCCTGCATAAGATAGGCATGAACAATGAGGGAATCATAGGTCTCTTCAAAACTGCACCGGACTTCAATGAGCGCATGACCACATATCAGGTGAACCATGTGACCGGTGAGATTTCAAGCACTGAATATTCTCCACCAAAGTGCACGGTGCTCAGATCAAACCATCTTTGCTACTGGGGAGAAGATCCAGTATGCCACAGGGACTGGCTTAAGCATCCTCTTCAATACTACACTTACAAGAAGAGAAAAAAATCAGGAGAGCTTCCGCTCAATAAGGCTAAGAAGAGTTGATTTTTTTACATTTGCCTCCACGATGAACATCTTTGACTTTTCCCACGGAACGCGCGGATATCTGGCATCGCGAACCTCGTACCTTATGTTCATGGACTTCAATATTTCCTCAAGCTTACCATCGGTAAAATTTCTGGCAGCTTCAAGTGATACCCTTCTTCCCAGCCTCCTGCTGGATTTTGGGTTAAAATACTGGCTGTACAGTGTCAGGGTCATAGGAGAACTGCGTTAACAACTCCGTCCTGACCCGGTCTGGATGTTATTCTGGCATCGCCAAGTTCTGTCTGTATGACAGTTCCCCTGGACATTATATTCCTCTGCACATAATGTGGATTTGCCGGATTCTCTTTCACTGTTTTAATTAGGACGCTTTTGGTAGTCTTATCTTTTGGGTTATAGACATTGGCTTTTTCTGCTCTCATGAGCACGGATTTTGAGTTTCCGCCCATCGTTCTCATAACTTTCCTGGCTTCCGGGCCAATTCTCGTGAGTGTTGGCTCTCTGCCAAGTTCATACCTTCTCTTGCTTCTTCCGGCTTTAAGCTTGCCGCCTGTGAATTTTTTTGTAGCTTTTCCCTGAAATATTGTCATTAAATCATCACTGCTTTTCCCCGATCCTGTGGGGCTGTACTCATGGAAATTATTATTCTGTATTTAAAGCTGAGGCATCTGTTTCTTAATTCTGTCAACTAACCAGTATCTTCTTTCAACGCTTGATATGATGATGGAATTTCCTGTGGGCTGTCCGCTGATGATCCCATCAAATATGAGTTTGTTCTGTGCATGCCAGAATCCCTGCTCCAGCTCATAGAATACGGATTCCACCAGTTTGTGTTTCGCCCTGAACAGGGAATCTGTTACTTCAGAATTCACAGTGTCCCAGTCTCTCCAGTAGTTGGAGAGATAGCTGTATATGGTGTCGTCTATCAGGTCAATCATATTCTTCTTCACAGCAGCTTCAGGCGTGTTTATAGATTTCTTGAAAAATTCTTCCCGGAACATTAAAAATTGAGAAGGATCCTGGCTGCAATCAATAATCCTGGAGTTTAAGCTGTTCCTTATCATTGTTCCCAGTTCTCCCGCAACGTCATCCTTCTCGGTGAGGAAAATAATGTCCGGGTCCATCAGGCTCAACCTTTTTACAATGGCAGGAATATTATACCCATTTACGTCTGTTCTCAAGCTGGATGATGAAGCTAAAACCTGCATTCTTGGATAACTCATACCAATACCTTAACTTTTAGTTCTGTCACCGGATGATAAGATAACAATAAAGAGTTAAGCGAAAATAATAATAGATTATGATACTTAACTTAAAAGATGGCCAAGAGAAAAATCGAACAGTGGATCGGGTTCATTGGAGGATTAATAGGTGTTGTGCTTGCAGGTTTAGCTCTGGCTATTTCGCACGTGTCTAAGTTGTTTGGAGGTGTTGCAAGCCTATCGGGCCCTGCTTACGTCGTGCTTCTATTCAGTTTGATTGGTCTCTTTGGTGCACTCATGGTTTCTTCCAGAAAGCATGACGGTGGCATAATAATGATTGTAATAGGCGTGGCAGGACTCATCGCACTTGGAAGCGTCTGGTTTGCGGCTCCATTCATACTTCTCATCATAGCAGGTGCAATTGCACTTCTTTGATGGAGCTATTCCATAGAATAGTTTAATTATAAAATTAAGCATATACAGCACCATATGCTGAGCCTGCTGGAGTTTGTGGCACTGATTTCAGCGATTATTTTATCCCTTCTTACGCTACTGAAGTGGCCAGGAAGATTCTGGATTGCTTACCTGGTAGGCTTGGTTTTTTCAATCCCTGTATTCCTGCTCTTTCACACATTCATGCCGGCAATTGTATTTGTTATTGCGGTGATAAGTGCAAGGGTGCTATACACCAGGAGATTCTTCTTCGTTATGCCGTTCCTTCTCATCATAGGCGGTGTGCTTTATGCATTGCGGGTTCAGGCCTTGGACTGGGAACTTTTTGACATTGCTGTGGGCCTGGGCACTGCTGTTTCTCTGCTCTCAGACAAAAATAGTCTGCATTACGCAGCCGATAACGACAGATCAAAGGGGAACGATAAACACAGGGAGATTACCAGAGACATTGTTCAGATTGGGGCAGGGGTTGCCATGATTCTTCTTGTCCTCACCATGGGTGAGGGCCACGGCAGAATTGCTATCACAATGGCTGTTTTCCCATTCTATATCATTGGTAATTACTATGCACTTTTTCCAGCCAGTACCATTGCAAAGACACTTTTCAGCCTTGAAAGGGAATCCTCTCCACTGGGAATGGGTGCAATCTGGTTCGCGGCCGGGATGCTCATAGCTCTGGGAATGGTTGATTCCACTCATGTGCTTGCTGTGATAATTTTTGCCACCACCATAGGCGATTCAATGGCAACTTTATTTGGCATAAGGATACGCTCACCAAGAATCCCGTATAACAGGCGTAAGTCCGTTGCGGGCTTCATGGCCATATTTGCCTTCTCAGGAATATTCGGATATTTCATGATAGGGTATGCTGGCCTAGGCATAGGTGTAATATCAGCCGTAGTGGAAAGTGTGGCCTATTATCCATTCGATGACAATTTCATTCTGCCGGTTATTCTGGGTGCGGTAGGTTCCATCATCTGACTAATTTATTTTCTAAGGTTTTCGGTAGTAGAAGATCTCCTTTGCTGATGCTGATGGCTTGAAACCAAGTTTTTCATATATGTGAGCGGCCTCATTGCCATTTGTCACCCAGAGTTCTGCGGTCTCAAATCCAAGATACTTCAGCCTGTTCAGGCAGTTTATCATCATAGTTGTTGCAATCCCGTTTCCCCTGTAATCCCTGTTCACAAAAATGTCCGTAATCAATGACCGGCTCCCATCCGTCTGCTTTTCAGGCTTTGTTGTGGCCAAAATTGCAGCAATAAGCTTTCCGTGATGCCGAATTATACTGCTGGCTGACGGGATTATTTCTCCATACGATCCATTGAAAATGGCCTTCGCCATGGAAAAGCGGTCAGCTTCACTTGTGGTATGGAAAAGAATCGAATCCAGTGTTCCAGCATATGCATCAAATTCCGCCTTTGAATATTCCTGGTATGTTGTATTGGTTATGGGCAGTACTTCAAACTCCTGCGGATAATTTTCACTTTTCATGTTAAATTCGTCCAGTGAAATTTCCATCCTGTCACGCCTCACCCTGGTGTAGCCAATGTCCGAGAGGAGTTTCACCGAAGCTTCCTCGGCTCTAAATATTTCATTGATCATCAGATACTTGCCCTGGGCCTTTGCAATGTTTTCTGCCCATTCCACAAGGTTCCGGATTCTCACGTCAGATGCAAACGCACTGTCAGTGAATCCCATTGATCCGTAAATTCTGTCACTGAGGAGGGAGCTCTCCATAACGAACGCATAGCCTGCTACTGTTATTCCGTTAAGTATGATCCTGGATTTGATCTTGTTTTCGTTCAGACGTTCAATGATATCGCGGTAGGTTTCTCTGATGGCAACATCAGGATAGATCTCTTCCAGGTACTTTATCTGGCCCTCAAGTATAGGTGCCCAATCTATCTTGACATTACTTATTTCCATGCTAATCCCTAAGGAAAAATTGCTTAATATTTTTTCAGATGGTGATGAAACGCTCTTATATGTAACAGAACACCCTTATATGCAAATTAGGGCTTCCCTGTTGAGAATATGGATGATATATCCAGGACGGAGGAATTCAACAGGGAGGCAATCGCCTATTCCGAATATTACAAGGGTAAAATCCAGGTTCTTCCAAAGGTCCCGGTCAGGGGCCTGCAGGATTTTTCCTTCTGGTACACACCAGGGGTGGCTGCAGTCTCCCTGAAGATAGCCAAGGATCGAGACAGTTCTTTCGAACTGACAGGAAGATGGAATTCGGTGGCAATACTCACGGATGGTTCGAGGGTTCTGGGGCTTGGAAACGTGGGCCCGGAGGCTGCAATGCCGGTGATGGAAGGGAAATCCTTGATTTTCAATGTACTTGGGGCTGTGAACGCTGTCCCGGTTCCAATAAGGGTCGCAAGTAGGGAGGAATTCATAGGAGTTGCAAAGGCACTTGAACCTACCTTTGGTGGATTCAACCTGGAGGACATAGAATCCCCTAAATGCTTCTATATCCTTGAGACCTTGCAGAAAAGCCTTTCCATTCCGGCCTGGCACGATGATCAGCTTGGAACGGCGTGCATCACGCTGGCAGGCGTCATCAATGCCCTGAGGGTGGTTAATAAGAAGATTGAAGATACAAAAGTGGTTCTTCTGGGTTCAGGTGCTGCAAATATAGCGGCTGCACATCTTCTGGCTGCAGCCGGATTCAGGAAGGGCAACATGACACTGGCTGATTCCAGGGGAATACTTGAGCCGGAAAGGGAGGACATGGACAGCCTGATGATAAACAACCCCTGGAAATATGAACTCGCTATGCAGACAAATTCGGAGAGGCTTAAGGGCCCTTCTGAAAAGGCATTCAATGGTGCGGATGTCATAATTTCTGCATCAAAGCCTGGTCCTGGCACAATCAAGCCGGAATGGATCAGGACAATGAACAATGATGGCATAGTCTTCGCACTGGCAAACCCCATACCGGAAATATGGCCTGAAGAGGCAAAGAAGGCAGGAGCAAAGATTGTTGCAACAGGCAGAGGGGATTTCCCGAACCAGGTGAACAACAGTCTCGTATTTCCCGGAGTATTTCGCGGAGTTCTTGATGCCAGGGCAAAAGGGGTAAACTTTGACATAATGGTTGCTGCATCATATGAAATAGCCAATTTTGTGAAAAATCCGGATGAGGATAATATTGTACCTACAATGGATGACTGGGAGCTTTATCCCAGTGTTGCATCTGCTGTGGCATCAAAAACTGTTGAAATGGGCCTTGCAAGGAAGACAAACTCAAGGGAAGGCTTCTATAAAACTGCGCAGGAACTTATAGAATTCAACAGGAATATGTTTCTGAAGCTGATGGATGAAAAGCTCATAAGGGAATTACCTGGAGGTATTAAGAATGAAAGATAAGGTTGTGGTTAGGGAAATGTCTGCTGCTGATATCGATGGATCTGTGGATCTGATACTGAGGCTCAAGAAGCTGAACGGAGAATTTGATTCCATATTTGTGGTCTCAGATAAGGCAAAGAAGGATGCCGAGGATCGCCTTAAGGAAGCCGTAAAGAACCCTGAGAGACACATATCTCTCCTGGCAGAAAGAGGCGGCAAAGTTCTGGGAGTTATGCTCATAAATATCCTGGACAGGTGTTATTACCTTCCTGAGAAGGAGGCCAGAATAACTGATTTCTACATAATGCCTGAGTTCAGGAGATCGGGTGCCGGAAAAATGCTTATTTCAAGGAGTTATGAGGAACTTAAGAAGAGGAAGATAAGCATAATTACTGCTGAGTTCCCGTCGCAGAATCTCATAGCCCTGAGATTTTACAAGAGTCTGGGATACAGGGAAATCGTGGGCATATACGGAAAGGTTCTAGAGGAAGAGTGAAGGTGCCGGCACACCCGATCCCATTCCCAGAATTTCTCTCAGAGGCCAAGAAATCAACTTATGCATCATTGTCCGGACGGATTGCATCTGCTATATCAGGCGCCAAGGAACATGAGTTCATCCAAGGTGATTACAGGTACGTGGATATCTATTTCGGCTCTCTTCATTTTTCAGGAATTGAAATTGTCTATGTGAAAGATAAACCGCTGTGGGCCATGAGCTATTCGGGCGGAGTGGTCCGGCATGAGTGTAAAGTGGAAAATATATACGCGTTCCTCAGGCAGGCTTTACTACTTCCGGAACCCAGTATTCCTGTTAGAGGGCCCAAGCATCTGGCGGTCGGCGAATACACATACGGTCTTTCTATTGATGGTACTCTGGAAGATTTCTCAGGCAGTGAGATCATAAGGGAGAGTTCTGAAATCGTGTATTCTCTGCACTTTGCAGGTGGTAATATAAGCTGAATCATTCCAGTCAGGCTTCCATGCTGAATTAATCATGTGGAACAGCATTCAGATTGAGAGGGCTATGCCCCATATTCCCGCTGCCTCTATAATGGCGAATGTGGTCCAGTACAGGGCCATGTATGATCTGGAAAAGGCATGATCACCCATGACGGTCTCGTCAGATACGAGTTTTCCCAGAAGCAGACCAATTGGGATGAGCACGATGACGAAAATAACCATGAGGTTGATTACAAGTCCCAGAAGGTCTGAACCCAGGTAGATTGCAATGATCATGGCAGGGAGGCTCTCCCCCACGTACAGGTAGAAGAATTTTCTGCTGGAGGAAGTTATGCCGGAATCATGGTTCCCCCAGGAAAGGGTTTCACCAATTCCCCATGACGATCCCAGAGAGATCACAACCAGGGCAAGAAACCCAGAAGATATGAATCCAACGGCTAGAATGTATGGAGCCAGAAATCCGAATGGCTTCATGGCAGAGGCCAGTGCCCCAACTCCCATTTCTCCGCCTATAAAAGTCCCCGCTATAACTATGCCCACCATGAGAAGTTCACTGACCACTGCACCCATATATGTCTCATTCCTGATGAGCCTGAGATCGCTAAGACCCAGCCTCTTTTCGGCTGTTGCGCCTGCCTGATAGAACAGCATGAACGGCATTATTACTGCACCTATGTTTGCCACAATGTAATAATCAAAACCGCTGTTTCCGTAGGGCTGGAATGGAGACAGTCCCACCATGACGTTATTGAAGCTGGGCTTGAAAATAAATACAGTGGAAATTATGGATATGACAAGCACCAGTGAAACTGGTATGAGTACTTTCTCTATCCCGTCATATTTCCTGGAAAAAACAATAACGTTGTGTATCACGTACACCACAGGTATGGATATGATTGGAGAAATTCCTAAAAGTGCAAAGCCAATGGCGATTCCTGCATATTCTGCAATGTATGAGAGAATATCGGTCACGGCCATGGGTACCGAAGCAATTCCAGAAATCTTCCGGCTGTATCTATCCCTTAAAACATCCCCTATACCCTTACCGGTGACTGCACCGAGCTTTCCTGATGCATACTGCATTATTGCAAGCGGGATTGCAAGCACCAGCATTATGAAAATAACATGATATCCATACAGGGAACCGGTTTCCAGCCCTGTGATGATACTGGCAACATCAACATCAGCTATCATTACAAGCCATGCCGGTCCCATCCTGGCCAACACGCTGTGCCGGTTGCCGAAGTCAGATATATTCATGTAAGGTAAACCTTACAGTTTTCATAAATACTTAAGGCTTATTCATCAAATG
>DAJC01000011.1 GCA_002498845.1 Thermoplasmatales archaeon UBA509
TTATATTCTTGTCTCATCAGGCATAAATGGCACAAATTTCATTTTACATTACTCTTACACCGGATTAGGGAATACTGGAAAGCACTCTAACCGACAGAATAAAGCAGATTTTAACAGGCTTCAGCAGATGGCGTTTGAAAGCCAGCGCAATAATAGTTGAAGAATGCTATGTTAAATAAGATTCAACATTTCCCTGCGCGATAGAAGTCAGAATATTGCAATTTCCCTTCCACTGGGAGTCCAGCTTCTGCCCACTCCTTAATGCCGCCCTCATAGGCGCTGGCATCAATTCCGTGTTCTCTCAATATTGCGGCAGCTGTGAGAGAGGCTCCACAGGAACTGCTGGCGCAGTATGTGACCACGGGTCTCTCTTTATCCAGCATCTCCCAGCCTCTTTCTTCAAGAATGTCAAATGGGATCCAAACACTTCCGGCAATTCTAAGATTCTCGTAAGCTTCTCTACCAAGAACATTGACCACAGTAACGCTGTGCTCCTCCATCAGCCTCAGCAAATCCACCATGCCGATTTTCGGAACACCATTGGCCATGGAAAAATATTGCATTTTCCCTTATTTTCTTTTCCGTCCAAAAAAAACCTTGAAATGAGATGATAAATTTCAGGATGATTGGATTGAACAGAAATGGGGGGACAAAATTTCAACCGGGATTTTTTGCCCTTGTAATGTCCTTGGGCATTCTTTCCATATCCTCCTTACTGAATGGATTTGATCTTGTATCAGACATTTTATTTTATGCAGGTGTCATGGCCTTTATTGCGGAAGCCACGTTATTGCTGATATGGATAGTTGAAGGTGGAAGCAGAAAAACCTGTGGCACATATGAATGCAGATACGGGGCATTCACAATATCTTCTGGCCTGAGCGTATTGCTTACAAGGCTGTCCATGGATGTCATAGAAGTTTCTCCATTGGCTCTGGCAACTGATTTTGCACTTCTCGTTTTTATCGTTGCAGTTATCAGGCCAGGTTTGCTTGGAAAGATCAGGAATTCCAGCAGGAAGGTGGATTCCGGGCTTTCAAATTATTCCATAGCTATTCTTGCATACTCCATTGCATTGCTGCATTCATTCCCTGATGGCACCAATTATTCAGATTTGATTGCGTTCGGGGCCGTACTGGCAGCCATCCTTTCGATGCTGGTGTTCTTCCGGTTTCAGAGATACCTATTAAGAACCTACTTATCAGAGCACATTAAAGGGATTGTGGCTGATGGGAGCATATTCATAAACATGGGATTCCCCGCTCTAAGTTCCATATTTATTTTTCAATCTATGCAGTCTCTGCAAGGTTTCCTAAGTAATGTATCTGTGTCATTTCTTCTCCTGCTAGCTCTTGGACTCTGGATATATTCCACAGTATGGTATCCATTCGCAATGAGACTTTATCTGCTTGCAAACAGAACCCATGATTTCAAAGTTTCAAAATTTGCCATAATTTTCCCCACAGGCGTATACTCCACCGCAACTTACCTTATTTCCAGGGCATATTTTCACGGACTTCAAATTCTTTCAATAATAATCCTCATTTCTGGCATTGCCGTCCTTCTGGTGATTCTGGGTGAGCTGGTATCTCCACATTTCGTAAATCATAAAAAATTGGCAGAACCATGATTTATATTGAGCGGTAAATTATACCCTATAATGGCGAGGTCCTTAAGAGGAGAAATCACGCAAATGGTAGTTGCTGTCGCATTGGCAATTGCCGTTGTATACATTCTTGAATTCATCCTTTTGCTGGCGTCGCATTACTATCCTGCTCTGAAGGTATACGATGTTTACATAAAGGATACCATAGGTGGAATAATCACCATTGGAATCTCCATAACTCTCGTGAGGATTGTCAGGCATATTATAGAAACCATCTCCGAGAGAAACGCAGGACAGAGGAATCTCAGAGGAATATTCATCATTCTCAGGGTTGTCATCTATGCAGTTGCAATATTCTGGTTCCTGTCATATATCGGCGTCAATATTGAAGGTGCCCTGGTGGGCGGAGCAATCGGTGGGGTCGTAATAGGCTTCGCACTTCAGTCAGTGGTCTCAAACCTTTTCTCAGGATTGATGGTCAGCGGAGGAGGGCTTCTCACGCCAGGGGAACCAGTTTCCATATATTCATGGCTCTTTGGGCCCGTTCTGACGGGAACCGTGGAAGACGTAAAGACCCTTTATACCAAGCTGAGGACTCAATCCGGCCAAATATATCTGATGCCCAACACCGCTCTGCTGGGGAGTTCGCTTTTCACGCCATTGCGGGACGGAACAGATTTGAAGTACTCATTCAATGTAACTGTGCAGGCAGATGTTCCAGTTGATGACATTATGAAATGTGCTAAGGAGAATTTAGAAACAGGCCGTTCAGAAAAACAGCATAGTCTCAGCTGATCTGTTTCTGAGTTCAAAGAATGGAACCACGAATACCATTCTGGCAATTGCAAAATTCAATAAGATAGACGATCTGAATCCGGTTGTTGACCACATCAACAGAGTTACGGACGGATGCTACTGGAGCATAAAGAACAGGAAAACCTGATGATTGTTAAACAACAGTCAGGTAAATTATTAAAGTCATGGCTGGATGACAGTTCATGATATTGAATGATCTTATAGACAGAAAGATTGAGGTGATGATACTTAACCAGGCCCAGGAGAATCTTTCTCCCCGACTCAGGTTTGACGGCATACTTAAGGGCGTTGACCAGGGAACATATATAATTGAAAGAACATCTGACGGAAAAAGTGAGCTGGTGGTTCTTCCCATTGGGCTCTGCCGCATAAATACAATGCAGTGACTGATCAGTTCACGGATTTCAAGGGTTCCACCAGTTTCATAATCCTGAGGAACATCTCGCCTCTTTTCAGATCGGCATCAAGTACATTGAACTTTGCAACGGCCATGAGTATATATGTATTCAGCGTCGTTTCATCAACAGTTATTGATAGGTATCCCATGTAGTCCTCTATAGCCTCGATTTCTTTCCTGATGAGCGGTTCGATCCTGTCAAATTCTATGAACTTTGGAATCTCATACCTCGCTTTGACCATGATGCCTGGCTTTCGTATGATTATGGCTCCCTGCACAAGTATTCCGTTGGGAATTTTCACCCTGTCGCCGCTTGCGAGATCAAGTATCGTGTAATTTATAGTTATGTCAACAACCTTTCCCGTGTAAGCGGTCGCTTCGATCCTGTCGACGGAGAAGTATTTGGGGAAGAGGGTTGGGAAAGCCCCTCCATACTGCCACATGTTCATTGTCACAAGATCACCTATGTTGAATGGCCGTACAACAACAAACAGAATTCCTGCAAACTGATTGGCTAGAACGGTGCTTGCTGCTAGACCCAGAACAACTGAGATAAGGGAACCCCCAAGTATGAGTGAGGAAACGTCGATACCCAGGGATGAGAGGACCACTATACCTAGAATGAAATATGACAGCAGGGAAACCAAAAACATGATTGGATGGACTTTCCTTACATCCATATATTTCCGGAGATACCTGTTCAGGAATCCCAGAATTATTCTTATGATCACATATACGATAATGCCGATGAAGATGGCATTGACGTATACCGTGAACTTGAGAGGTATGATATGAAACACTGTTGTTACCAGATAGATAAGGAACAGAACAGCAGCCATCACAAACATCAGTCCAACAATTTTCAGTGCGAGGTTGTTCTTCCCATTTCCTGCCATTATGCCTTAACATTACTTTCTCATTGTAAATACTTTTTATCCTGAAATTGTCCGGAGCATGAGACAACTGCACAGCCTCCGGAAGAGGGAGGCGCTGTTATGAGAACTTAGTCTGAAAAGTGTTGATGGACACCGGCGAAACTGACCCAGGAGTCCATATAAATAGTATCTGAATTTTTTTTGCATAGCCTTACTTACACAATATGTTCCAGGCATTCCCTTATAATACGACTGACAGATCGGAAATGTATTCAGACATTTTTCCCTTATTCACAAATTTCCTGAAAACTTATGTCTGATGTTTAAATGATGGGTTATGCGATACACGCAAATTGGCGGAATGGAAGTTTCACAGCTTGCACTTGGCACATGGCATCTTCCACCAGGCAGCATCAGGGACAGAGATGGAATCCTCAATGTGGACGTTGAAGCATCGAATAAGATTTTCAAAAGAGCAGTGGATCTCGGGATAAATTTTTTTGATACGGCCAATACATACCACGGAACCATAAGTGAAACGCACCTTCATCCCGAACATTCTGGCAATGCTGAATCGATTCTTGGAGATTTTATTTCAGGACAGGAAAGGGAATCAATTGTGGTCGCCACAAAAGTTCGTGCTGAGGTTGCAAGATTCCCCAATGGAGGAGGATTATCTCGGAAGCACATTGCATGGCAGATCAGGGAAAGTCTGAAGCGCCTAAAAACCGACCATGTCGATCTATACCAGATTCACTGGGAGGACAGGAAAACAGATCCGGAGGAAACAATGGATATATTGAATGATATTGTACACAGAGGTCTTGCACATTACATAGGGACAAGCAATCATCCTCCGGAAGTCACTGAAAAAATGCTGAGCATCTCCAGAACAAAGGGATGGGAGAAGTTTGCATCAATGCAGGAGTCATACAATCTACTTGACAGGTCATTCGAGCAAACCAAAGCAGACATAGCGTCAAGGAACAAACTCACTCTTCTTGCATATGTGCCACTGGCTGAAGGTCTTCTCACAGGGAAGTACAAGAATGGAATTCCATCTGGAACAAGGGGGAGCTATACTGATGGATTCAAAGCAAGGCTGGCTGAAACAGGAGAGAAAATTGGCAATTTTGTTCAAGTGGCGCAAGAAATGGATGTTGAACCTGCACAGTTGGCAATTGCCTGGATACTTAAAATGCAGGAGTATTTGGGGATAAGGATTGTCCCGATCTTGGGGGCAACCAGCGTTAAACATCTTGAATCAAATGTGGAGGCGCTTGATATCAATGTTTCCGATGAGACCATGAAGAGGCTGAACAGTATCTGACGCGCTACGATGGAATTTTATCTCACGACTTTGGAAATATATTTTGGTGGATTACCAAGGATAACAATCTAACCAAAGTATGCATTATTTCTTCGGTTATTGATTGCCTATCCTAGGCCGGCACAGTTAAGGATGAAGGTGGTGATCTTTCCACAGTGCGTCGCTGCTGAGGGGGAGAAAGAGTTTACTATTCTATTTACTGTTGAGTTTACAGCCTGGGAAGGGGGCAAAATTAGATGCTGATTGTGAATCTGTCCTATGAAGTTGCAACGACGCGTAAATAATAATAGCAAAGGTACAATCAGAGGCAGCAATACTGCCTGTGAAGGTATTTAGGTACCAGTGCGCAGAAGCAGGCAGATAATGCCCTGTGCCCGAGTGGGGTAATTTGGATATCCTGGAGGCCTGCGGAGCCTCAGATTCGGGTTCGAATCCCGGCTCGGGCGTTTATACAGAAACCGGAATCCTAGGAATAAAAACTGCAATTGGATTAAGCTGAAACTCTTAAAGATTTCACTTAAATGTCGCAAGCGTAAGAAATCAAGCAATCCCTGGATCGGGGTATATTCTATATACATCCTTAATAATATTAACACAAATCGGGTCTCTTATATAACGCACAGCAGATCGGATTAAACCAATAATGAAAAAAACAGTAAATCGGGGTGAAAACATACCTTCAGGAATAACTTTCAAGCAGTGGCAGCAGCAGTTTCTCAGGGGAGGCACCATTGGGATATACCTATCGCTCATTTCGTTTGCAATTCTTGCAGTAATGGTTCTCTACAGCAGATTCTCTCTTTTCAATTTCCTTGTCAATGAAGTTGCACTCCTGACCAGCTTTGGAGTTCTCGTGGATCTAGTCTCACATCTGTTCAACAACAGGTACAGACCCGACATAACACTCGACGAGTGGTTCATTCGTTTCAAGGGAGGAAGGACCCACGATGCATATGGCATAATCATACAGTTCGGATGCTCATTCTTTGATTTCAGATTGATAGCACTTCTTCCATTGTTGTGGATCGCACTGGCTGGTACTATGTTCCTGATTGTTCGGGCAAGATTCTACCACTGAACATGGTTTTTTTATCCCTTGCACAGAAACTTTCGAAGTTCCATGAATGCATAATTCAGGTTTTGGAGTAAAGAATCGGGAAGTTTTCACAGGTCTTTAAATCTGATAGACGGGAAGAACGCATCATTTGAGTCCCCAAAAATCCAGCTTTGTGGAAATTTATTTCCAGTACTTCTAAAGTAAATTGCCAGTTCCCCTTCATTGCTCCGGTCAGGGAGATGTCCGGGATGACTGCCAGATAAATTGGCCCAGCATTGATTTCAAATCTGCTTTTCCCTGAATAATTCAGGGCATTCATTAATTCAGTATTATTCTGGCATCAACCGCGATACAGCCATCCTCATAGACTGTGAGGGGATTGACATCAATTTCCTTTATCTGGGGGTGATTGTAAGCAAGTAGCCCTATTTTCTGAATTGTGTCTATAACTGAATCCATGTCAAGATCCTTTCTGCCTCTGGTACCCTTGAAAAGCCTCCCCGCAAGTGTCTCGGAGATCATCTGCCTGGCATTGAAACTGTCCACGGGTGCAACCCTGAAAGTAACATCTCCAATGGCCTCAACATTTGTTCCACCCATTCCGAACATAACAGATGGACCGAAGGAAGGATCAACTGCAGTGCCCACAATGGTTTCAAGCCCCGGTCTGAGCATTTCTTCCACCACAACTCCATCTATTTTTGCATCCGGTGCTTTCTGCGACACAGTTTTTATCATCTGGTGATAAGAATCCATGAGGGCATCCATGTTCTTTATGTTCAGTATTACACCTCCCACATCGAATTTGTGCGATATGTCTTTGCTCTGTATCTTGAGAACTACTGGAAACTGGAAGTTTCTGGCCACGTTCTTAAGTTCTTCCTCATTTGTGGCAAGTTCGCTTGAATTCACATGTATTCCATAGAGACTGAATATTTTCTTGGACTCGATTTCGGAAACAAGCCTGTTGCCACTGCTGACCTTTTCCCGAAGAATTGCGTCCACATCGTCGCGTCTTATTCCTTTGACATCAGTTGCAGCCTTCCTGTTCTGATTCAGGACCTCATGCTTTCTGAGGGTTGACATTGCCATGACAGCTTTCTCCGGTGAGGTATACGAGGGGATTTCATTCTTCTGGAGCCATTCAATTGCACGTTCAGTTGCCTCTCCTCCTACCATTCCCACACAGACCGGTTTGTCCACTCCGGACTCAATTTTTCCCTTCAGTATTGACTTTGCCGCAACCTGGGGATCAAGGTTTGAAACCTCGCAGTAAAGGACCACCACCCCGTCCACTCCTGGATCCTGGAGTGCATTGGTGATGACATCCTGATACGTGTTCCCTGTTGCCATTGCGCTCATGTCTATTGGGTTTTTAGTGCTGGCAAAGGATGGCATGAAGGCAGCCAGTTTGTGACGGAGCTCATCAGACGGGGTATCAATTGGGATGCCATACATCTCGCTGGCGTCAGTTGCCAGTACTCCAATACCTCCACCATTTGTTATTATCAGAAGGTTGGGTCCCTTCATGGTTGGCTGGAGGGAAAGCGCCAGAGACATGTCAAAGAGATCGTCGATAGTGTCTGCCCTCAGGATGCCAGCCTGCTTCATAGCACCGTCATATATTTTGTCAGATCCAGCCAGGGAACCTGTGTGTGAACTTGCTGCGACTGATCCATGCTTTGATTTTCCAGCCTTGAGCATAACGATGGGCTTGTTGGAATTTCTTCCCACATCAAGAAATCTCCTTCCATTCTTGATTCCTTCTACGTAAAGTGTAATACAGGATGTATCCTCATCATTCACCAGGTAAGTCAGGATATCTGAAAAATCAAGGTCTGCCATATTTCCTATGCTTACGAGATAGCTCATGCCAATCCTGTCAACCCATGTCTTGGCATCCAGAGCTATTATCATGGCTCCGCTCTGAGAAACCATTCCGATCTTGCCTGCGTACGGAAGAAACGGAGCAAATGAAGCATTCATCCTCATGGGGTTGCTCAGCAGACCAACAACATTTGGCCCAAGCATTCTAACATTGTATTTCTTTGCAGAATCCAGAAGCCTGGCCTCAAGATCGCTGTTCCCAACCTCGGAAAAGCCGGATGCAACAACTATTATGCTCCCCACGCCAGCTTTCCCACATTCTTCAGCGACCTGTGGAGTTATTGCTGCAGGAACTGAAAGCAGGGCAAGATCTATTTTCTCTCCTATTGCGGCAACATCTGGATATACCCGGAATCCCAGGATTTCTTTTGCTTTTGGATTAACCGGGAATATTTTCCCCTTGTATCCTCCATCCTTAAGGTTTAGAACAATCTGGTATCCGATCTTATCAGGGTCAGAAGACGCGCCAATAACTGCTATGGACGCCGGTTTGAATAGCTTCTGGATATCTCCATTACCAACGGTATTTCCTTCTGTTGCCATTTTAATCATCTATTGTTTATGAAATGCCCTAATGTGTTATTAACCCAGCGTTAAGAGCAGAACAACAGAAAATCCTGCTGGAATTTTGTGGCAATTTTCCTTCAATGTGGGTAAATCCCGGTAAAATATACAAGTTCAAATGCAGGCATTCCTTCTCACTGAGGTTCCATATTCATTCAATAATATACTGGACATAGATACATATTATAATCAGCAGGGAATGTTGAACAGCTGGTAATCTTGAAGGAAAGCGAAATGATCAAGGTGTGCCCGAAATGCGGCTCAATTCACATAAACTGGATCGCTGGAGGTGTTGCAGGGGCCGTTTATAAGTGCGATGACTGTGAATACGTGGGCGCTTTTATCCTGGAAGTAAGGGCAAGCGAGCTTGGAAGATTCCAGGAGGAAATGAGGAAAACAGGCACAGAGTGAAACAGCGCAGTTTCTCTTCCGTCCTTTTTTTGTTAAGACATAGTTTACTTTAAATTGAGGTAGTAACTTCATGGTTCAGCAGAGGCACCCATATGGGCGAATAATATAAGATCTGGATAATGATATATAGCAAATCATGATCGAGAGTGTGGCAATTACATGAATTCTACAGATCCTGACATCAGGGGAGAGGTGGACGAAAGCCGTGGATTACTGAAGAAGATACAGCTTGTAATACCCGGATTCAAAGGCTACAGGCAGCTCGATGACATCCGAGTGGCGGATGCACTGCTGAGAAAGCAGGTTTCCTACCTGCTGCAGCTATCAGAAAGCAGGCTTCAGGATGCCAGGTCCGCAGTGGTTTCTTCGGGAAACTTCCAGATGCTGACCACGATCGCATCTGTGCTGTCTCAGCTACAGCAGTTTGAGGGGGAACTCCTCCATTCCGAGCAGGTTTATTCCGGAATATCACCTGCCATCAGGATCAACGCGGCAAGGTTGAATTCACTTTATGAATATGATTATGCATTCCTTCAGGGAGCTTCTGCCACTGCTCAGCTGTGTGATCTTTCAAAACTGCTGGAAAGCCCAGAAGAGGAAACTCTTGCCAGGAGAATCTCGGATATTAAGGATAACATTCAGAAAATGAAATATTCGTGGGAGCAAAGGGTCATAACTGTTGAGAGCATAAAACAGGTGCCAGGAGGCTCAGTCTGATGTTTGGAAAAAAATCTAGCAAGATACCATATTCAGGTGGCAGTGTTGCCGGTTCAATTACAATAGCCTGGGAAACGCAGTTCAAGGAAGGAAACGTAATGTGGAAGGTTCCCAGACTCATCCGGCTTAATGATAATATTGTGGTAAGGGAAGACGAAACTGCAGTATTTTTCAGGGACGGCAAAGTTCTCACCTACTTTGACCAGCCAAACAGGTATGCCCTGACGGATTTCAACGCACCTGTTGTGGGAGAACTTCTTAAGTTTTTTTCGGGTGTTCAGCAGCAGGCTGAAGTTTATTACATACAGAGAAGGTTCCTTGACGGGAAATTTGGCAGCCCGGAACCATACCAGTTTACAGACCCCACATTCGGGGTTGTCAACCTTAAAGTTTACGGCGAATACAGGTGGAAGATATCCAGCCCTGAAAACTTCATCAACCAGTTCGTGGGTACATTCAATGTTGAGACATCCGATGATGTGGAAGCAAGGATGCGGGAACAGATTGTAATCCTTGTATATACTGCCTTAGGCCAGATGAAGGAGAAAGGTCTCAAGGTTACAGACATACCCGCAAACCTCACAACAATTGAACAGATAATACTGGCAATGGCTCCTGATCATTTCAGGCAATACGGTGTTGAGATCAACAAGATTCAGGGCCTTAATATATCACTCCCAGACGAGGTGCAGAAGGCTATTGATACGAGGTCCGACATGTCAGTCCTGGGGGTGAATTATATCCAGTACCAGGCAGGACAGGCCATGGTTGATGCGGCAAAAAATCCAACAGGCGTTGCAGGAGCTGGAGCTGGCCTTGGAGTTGGTCTGGGAGCCGGCGCTGGGATGGGCTACGGGATGTCGGGGCAGCTGATGGGTGCAAGCCAGACTCAACCCACAAGGACGTGTCCCAAATGCGGATCACTGGTGCCCGCCAACGTGAGTTTCTGCCCGAACTGCGGCAGTCCTATGGGAAATCAAACAAATACGTGTCCCAAATGTGGTGCGGCAGTTCCCGCCGGGTCAAAATTCTGCCCGAATTGCGGTTTTAACATGTCAACCCCGGCAACCAGGAAATGTCCTTCCTGTGGTGCGGAAGTATCATCTACTGCAAAGTTTTGTCCAAATTGCGGTAAACAACTTTAGGTGATGAGATGTATTGCATCAAATGCGGTTCGGAAATACCAGACGATGCTGTATACTGCCCGAAATGTGGGTTCAAGCAGGATCAGGGAAAAACAGGACAGGATTCCAGCCATCCAGCTCAGGCTACCGGTGAAAAGATCATAGCGGCATCCGATGTTACGGAACTCAAGTGTCCGGGATGCGGAGCGCCAATAAAGCCTCAGATAGGCGAGATGATAATTACATGCGAGTATTGCGGAGCGAGCATATCCCTTGCCAATGAAGGGTGGAAGAGCATTGAATCCAACACCATGCTGCCTCTAAAAATCCAGACAACTGACGAAGTCACCGGGATCATCAAAAGACTGATGGACAGGGGGTTGTTAAGAAGGCACATGGAAGAGAAATCCACCAGTGAAGGCATTTTCTTAAGCATTGTCCCGTACTGGATTGTCCCGGCCTCAGCCCGATCCCGTTATACCGCTGTCGATACCGGTGAGGAGATTGGAAAAGTTGCCGGAACTGCTGTTCTCGCGGGTCTCCTGGGAAGCGCCATGGGTGGACGTGGGCGAATAGGAATGGGAGGAGGAATGATGGGGGGTATGCTAATGGGCGGCATGATGATGGGTGGTATGGGTGGTGGCTCAGGCTCAGTGCGGTCATACACTCTGGACCAGAACTACAATTACCCGGTGGTAGCAGTTAAAGGGCTTACGGAATACCAGCCAAGGAACTACACTTTTGATCTCCCCGACAGGGTCATATTCGACGCATCGAAAGTTCCCAAGGGGACCAAGGTTTTGAATGGAGATATTGGGGAGGATTCTGCAAAGAATGAAGCCAAAACCAACGTGGATCAGATGCAGTCAGCAATGGTACACCAGAAGCACCATGGTGTCAGGAGCCTTGTAACAGAAATCGATACGTCTGACCCGGAACTCCTTCACGTGCCTGTATGGTTCGCAAAATTTGACAGTAAGGGCAAGAAGATCGCACTTGTTATAGACGGGCATTCAGGAAACCTGATCAACAGCATCGGCCTGGATTAGGCCTTGCCTGCAGGTTTCCACCATTCCAAACCCTAGAACTGTTTCAGCTTCGAAGGAGTATCAGGGTAGCCACTCCCAGAGATGCATCATTCCATTATGAAGGGCTTTCTGAATTCTTGTTCATGATAGCGTTCGGTTTCCGCGGGACTTTATCTCCCTGATCACCGTTGGAATGTCAATCTTCATTGGACACACTTCGGAGCATCCACCGGAATGCATGCAGAATGAAGCAGGCCATGGATCGTTGTTTGTGATGTAATTCCACATTACTCCAGTGGGTCCCCCGTAGGGAGATTTTGTGGATATCCATTCCTTTCCAATGGCTCTGTATACCGGGCATGCCAGGTAGCATCTCCCGCATTTGATACAGAGCAGTGCTTCCTTGATCTTTTCATCCCTGCTGGCATTCAGCCTCCCGTTGTCAATGAGCACAAGGTGAAAATCCTTGGGGCCAGTGGCTGGAGATACACGTTTCAACTCAATATCGCCCGTGGAGCTGGGACCGGAAGTGATATTGATGTATGTTGGCGGAAATAACCCGGCATAAGCTGACTGCACATAGATCTCATTCAGTGCGTCTGGAAGAGTTGGAACGATCTTGTCAATGCCAGTAACAGAAATGTGGGTCTGGGGAAGTACTGAATCGATCCTTATGTTTCCCTCGTTTTCAACAAGCGCTATGGAACCCGAATCTGCTGCTACAGCGTTTGCTCCTGTTATTCCAACGTCGGCTTTTATGTATTTATCCATGAGAAATTTCCTAACTGCAGCCACAATATCTTCAATCTTCGAATCTTTTGTGATGTTTTTGTCAATCCTGGAAACCAGGGTAGCAGCATCCTCTCTTGTAAGATCAATTGCAGGTGCAACGATATGTGCAGGCCATCCGTTCTGCAACTGAACAAGATATTCTCCCAGATCAGTCTCCCATGCATCATTTCCAGTTTCCTGAAGGAATTCTCTGAGCCCTATCTCATAGGCAACGTTTGACTTTGAGAACACGACAGTTTTCTTTGTACTGACAATTTTGCCTATTATTTTGCGGGCTTCATCTGCATCCCTGGCCAGATATGCATGACCGCCAAGTTTCTCCACATTTTTCATGGTTTCCTGAATGTACCTGGGGAGATCCTCGAGGACCTGAAGCTTCTTTTTCCTGAGATCTTCAGCTATGGCTGGAATATACGGATAATTCTTCAGTACATGTTCAACTTCCCTGTTGTTCCCTTTTATCACCAGGTCTGCCACATCTGTCCAGTTCATGCCATCACCTCAGCTATGTCTTTCACATTTCCGAATTCAGACAGGTTTTCATAACATAGTGGGCAGACTACCAGGATGGTGTCTGAAACGGTGTTGAGCTGCTTTACCCTCAGACTTGCAACCTTACTGCTTATTTCTGCATTGACTGGGCCGATGGGTCCGCCACAGCAGAAGGAGGTTGACTTCCCCGTAACATCAGGATCTTCAAGGAGTTCAATTCCGGCGTTCTTTGCTACCAGCCGCACATCGTCATACATGCCCAGAAATCTGGAATACAGACAGGAATCATGAAGAACGAACTTTCCAGACCCATTTGTGCCGCTGATGGCATTGAGGTAAGGCGTGGATTTAATGTCAAATCCTATCATTTTCTTGAGATTTGTCAGGCTGTTGGTTGTATGCGGGTCAACGGTGTATATATTCTTTACACCCCTTGACTTGAAGAGGGAAAGCAGTTTTCTTCCGTACTCCATGAACTCATCAACAAATCCCAGTTCAAGCAGCAGAGAACCGCTGTAAGGCTCATCCTCGTAAAGGTATCCACACTTTATGCCTGACTTGAGCAGCATTGAGTAGATATTTTTCAGTATTCTGGTTGACCTTTCAGCCTCTGATTTATCTGTTTTGATTAACCGTGATCCAACTGAGGCTATCATTTTGGACCCTCCAAGTTTTGTGAACAGGGGAATGTATTTCTCATAATTTTTGAAAATGCTCCCCATCTGATACATATGTGATGTGAAAATTATGGTGTCAGTATTACGTGGGACGTCAGCCTCAACAGCCCATCTGCTGCTTGCTTTCATATCAACAGGGAAAGGAAGGTAGGTTTCCATAAGGTTCCCGTATACCAGCTTCCGGATAGCAGGAAGCTCTTTCATAACAGCCTTTTCATCCATTATACCATCCTGAAGAAATAATCTGAATGGTTATTAAAATTGACCTTCGGGTTGCTTTGTCAACATTCTATTGTATTTAGGGGGTTTTCGCTCTATAAACAGAAATATCCATACTTTTATGACTTAACATCTGCGATGTCATATAATAAATATTTCAGACTAGTTAACAGCGGGGAATGGCGTAAATTCTTGATGGATTGACATACTGTGTTATGATTAAATTGCATATATTAATATCTGCATCGTAATTAGCCATCTGTACTACATTTCGAGGATCATAAATCAAAATGACCTCCAGATTTCAAAAGTTCTAACAGGTTATAATGTAACTATAAATATTTCTAACCAGTAGAACTTAATATGGTAGACGCAAGTAATGACCATGCTAGTGAAAATAGAAACTATAAAGGTAGCGTTGGTGATAGATTAGATAGGCTACCTCTAAGTGGTTTTCATTTAAGGCTCACTATGCTAATAACTGGTGGTGAATTTATCATCACCTTCCTGCTGATTGGTGTAGGAGGCTTATTAGACATAGTTTCGAAAGTGCTAGATCTTTCAATAACAATCGCAACATATGTTATGCCAACATCATTTTATGCAGGTATGTTTATAGGAACCATTGGATTTGGAAGACTTGCCGATAAATACGGTCGTCGGCTGATATACTTTTTCAATCTCATAATTTTTGCAGTTGGTGCAATAATAGCAGGGCTGATGAGTAACTATGTTCTTATTGCCATATTTATGTTCATAGCTGGCATGGGAGTCGGTGCCGAAGTTCCACTTGGTGATACATATATTAGCGAAACCATGACCAAGGAAACAAGGGGACAGAGGCTGGCACTTGTATATACGATTGCTATTTTGTCTGCCCCAATTGGGGCTTTTGCTTTGCTTGAACTCTCTAAATGGGATCTGGCAAATAGCTGGAGAGTTTTCCTTATAGCTCTTGGAATAGGTGCACTTGCTTTTCAGATTGTAAGGTACCGTATCATAGAATCACCAAGGTGGCTAGAATCTCAAGGCAAATATGAGGCAGCCGACTCAATCGTAAGTAAGATAGAAGAAACTGTAAAAAAGGAGAGAAAACTTCAGGAGCTCCCTCCTGTAACAACATATTCAGAAGTTTTAAAGGAGAAGCCAAAATGGGTGGACCTTTTTGACGCTAAGTTAAGAAAGAATACAGTGATGGTTCTTATATTCCAGTATGCCCAAAGTGGGGTATTCTTCGGTTTCACTGCTCTTGTTCCAACAATATTGGTCGATAAGGGTTACACCATTGCGAGCACATTTCTCTTCACAATGATAATTTTCTCCGGCTTCGTGATCGGAAGCATTGTGAATATTTTCTATATAGATCGAATAGAAAGAAAATATGGTGTGGTTATGTTCATCGTCCTAGCAGGAGTTTTCGGAATAATCTTTGCTCTATCAGTAAATTCGATTGAATTGATCATATTTGGATTTCTTGTAGCTTTCTTCCTCTGGAATATGTCGAATTTCTTCCATCAGTACCAGGCAGAGATTTTCCCAACAAAGCTGAGAGCAAGCGGAACAGGTCTTGGGCAATCCATTAATGCCCTTGCGTCGGCTTCTGTTCCAACCTTAATCATAGTGTACGTTCTTTCACACGGGATTCTAGTGGTCTTCCTGACACTCACAATATTGGTTCTCATAGTGGTAGTCGATATAATGCTGTTCGGTCCGAAAACTAGCAGGAAGGAGTTAGAAAAGATATCCAATCTGTGATTTTCATGACCATTACTAAAAATTTTATAAATTATGAAAATAGAGATATTAGATATATTTGTTCAGGGAATGGTGAAGATCAAGTTCTCTGTATTCAAGGATGGGGCTTACCAGTGGAGATATGGGAGAAATTTTTCCTTGCAATGGAATCTCTAAAGAACAATTTTAAATTTTATTGCATTGATATTGGCTCAATAAATATGGATAAGAATTGTACTCTCGATCACCTAGGTCGAAGTGTCAATGATCTTATTGATAGATTGCAAATAGATCCTAAAGTGATTATGGGGCACTCAATGGGAGTGACAATCATGTTCTATCTTTTAGAGCAAAACTTCGTTAGCCCAGATGCTCTTGTAGTAATTGATTCTGGAGTTAGGTCTTCTAGCAGAACGCCAGATCTTATAGAGTTGGTCAAGAAAAAAAATTTCAAGGGAGAATATTTTAAGGATATTATTAAGTCTTTTTTTAGAAGCATAGATAACGCAGACGTGCAAAGGTTATTTGAAAAGGGGAGTCTTTTCAATAGTGATGATCTCATATGTCAATTACGAGCAATATCATCTTTTAATTTCACAGAATTCGTTAAAAAAATTACAATACCCTCTATGATTTGCTATGGTAAATATGACATGAATAGGAAAATGGATGAGGTTTCTGAAATTAGCAAATTGATACAAAAGTCAGAGTTTGTGCTTTTCGATCATTCGGGGCATTGTCCGATGTATGAGGAACCGGATAAATTCTCTTTAGAATTCAAGAATTTCAACAATGAATAAATTTCGTCAGAGTTCCTACCTTAAATATATAAAATGCCTGCTCTTGAATTTTGAATTATTTTCCCTCATTACCACAGAAAGATTGATATTTGCTGCTCGGAACCAACCTTTGTAATCAATCTTCCATAGTGAAATTTTATCAAAAAGGCGGTACATCTAGCAATATGTCGGATAAAGGTAGGGTATGGTGTATTTTGACCGATACGATGTTAGAACGGTGTCTTCATCAGCGAAACATCAAACCGAGGATTTTCTTTTCCGCATTCCTGAGATGATACAGTACCGTGGGTTTTCTTATGTTAAAACGCCTTGATATATCATCAAGATTGTATCCTCTCGGCCACTGATAATAGCCGTTGCTCACGGCTGACCTCAGTATCTCAAATTCCATTGTTGTGAGCTGCCCATACAGGGGAACATAATTTCTATTCATCAAAGAAGCCAGGTCCTCCTGCCTGAGTCTTGAGACGGTGAAATCGTCAATATGATTCTTCTTTTCTATGTTGTGGATAATTGGTTCACACTTTTCCCTGCTTGAAACAATGCAAGCTACATTCTCCATACCTGATCCAATCACAACAGGGAAAATAGGAAAACCACCTCCATCCACAATTGAATGGATTATTCCATGTCCCCGCTTGACAGAATTCATAATCATGAATTTGCCAACTCCATAAATATTTCTATTGATAATATCGCGCGATTGAAAATCAATCTTCTCAGGCGAGAGATCGGTTCTTGCATAGGAAAGAACAAGATTCTGGCCTCTGGACATTGGATTCACATAGGAGACGTTTACCGGGGTTTCCAGTACATCCGAAAGTTTAGAGAGTCCACAGTTGCTGTTGATCTTGATCTCACAATAGAACATTACGCATAATGTAGGATTTAGTTGGCATTATACATTTCGGTCATTGTTATATTTAACATTAAGACGGGAATAGCAACAAAATGCAGCGTTATCATCAATACTGCCACATGAATTGCGTTGTGGCTAATGAAAGTGCATTATTCGATACTTTCACTGGACAGTAATCTGGGTAATGGGGATTATGGAGATTCAGATAACGCCTTTCATCTTCATTTCCTGAATTTCCTTTGAACTGTATCCCAGATTCTGTAAAATTTCGTCTGTGTTTTCACCTAGGCCAGGTGGATTGCCTCTCATTATGCCTCCTGTAGGGGTAACGGGAACACGGATAGTCCTGTTTTCATAGGTCTCGGTTACCATTTTGGCAGAAGCCTGGGGATCGTTCAGCATATCCCATGGTTTGTTTAGTACCGCAAAGGCTATGTTCATTTTCTCAAGTCGGTTCATGAGATCGCCAATGGCTATTTTGGAGGTCTTTTCTGAAATGAGCCTGTATAGCATATCCCTCTTCTCGAACCTTTTTTCGTTACGGTCCAGGGAAGCATCACCACATACTCCAAGTTCCAGGCCGTTGCAGAAATCCCTCCACTGGTTGTCTGTGGTGACTGCTATGAAGAGAGAGCGGCCCTCTCTGGTAGGAAAGAAATCATAAATAGCCCAGGCAAAGCCCTCTTCATTGATGGGCTTGAGTTCCCTCTGGTTGATCTGATATGTTGCAATGTGCTGGCCCATGAGGAAAACTGAGCTTTCGAACAGCCCAATATCGATGTATTTTCCCACGCCGCTTTCCCTCATTTCAATCATTGCGTTCAGCACTGCAATGACACCGAACATGGCGGCACTCATGTCCACAAGGGAGCCACCCACCCTCATGGGCTTTCCGGACAGTCCTGTCATGTATGCAAGCCCGGAGTGGACTTCAATGGGGTAGTCCAGCGATTTCCTTTTTTCGTAAACGCCTTTGCCATAGCCCTTCATTGAAAGATATATGATCTTCGGGTTGCGTTTTGAAATCACCTGGTATGAAAGACCAAGCCTGTCCATTGCCCCGTACCCGAGATTATCAATTATGACTCCAGATTGTTCTGCAAGATTCAGGAAAACCTTCTTCCCCTCCTCGGATGACATATCAACTGTAAGGCTCTTCTTGTTTCTGTTATAGAAAGGGAATGCACCGGAACTGGATCCGGTGAGCCTTCTGGCAATGTCCCCATCGCCTGGCCTCTCAATCTTTATGACATCGTAGCCCAGGTCTGAGAGAATAAGACCTGCGGTTGGTCCTGCAACAATATGTCCTATCTCAAGAACCTTTATCATTGGAATTCCTCCGCCATCTTCAGTATTTTTTCTATGGTTACGGTTCGTCCGCTGCTGACAGCCTCGTCCTTGATGAGGTTTACCAGTGCTGGCAGGGATTTATCATCCACATGCCTCCCTCTGGATTCCAGTATTTCCCTGATCATTGCCTTCCCTGTGTATACATTCACCGAAACTCCGCCTCCGCTGAAAACGTCAGAGAATGCTGCATGAGTTCCTGCGGTATTGATTACAGTATTCTTCCCGTACACTGGCCTGTTGGCAATGAAGAAATCGTAACCTATTTTCTCAAGGATGAGCTCAAGCATGCTGTCATAGGCTTTTTCCAGCTTTACGATGTCAATTTCGGTTGCTATGTCCTGGGCTTCAAGAAGGCTCACAAGCGATGCGGTATCAGCAATGCCATTACGTTCCCCCATCCCGAATATTGTTGAATCTGCATATTCTGCTCCAGCTTCAATTCCGGCGATTGTGTTGGAGATTGATCCGCCAACGTCGTTGTGGCAGTGCACCTCAACCTCAACATCAAAAATTGACTTCACCAGCCTTATTATGGATCGCATTCTTGCAGGATAGCCAGATCCAGTTGTGTCAGGAAGCTGGACTACGTCAGCGCCAGCTTCTGAAACCATCCTCACCAGGTCAAGGATTTCCTTATCTGAATGGTGTATTACATCAACTACGGCAACCTCAAGTTTTCTATTCTTCCTTGATGCATAGATGATTGCCTCCTTCACTTTATCAAGATTTTCCAGCCTGAATGGAAGGTGGAGAGATATATTTGCTCCGGTCTCCGCAATTGTGTCTATGTCTGAAGTCATTGTTCTTCCCAGGGCATAGGTTTCGCTGAAGAGTTTTTCCTTTACAATCCGTTCAGTTACTTCCACCTCAGATCTATGGGCTGAAGGATAAGAAACCAGCGCTCTCTTCACGCCAGATTCTGAAATGATCTTTGCAAGTTTAAGCTTCTCCTCCATGGTGAATGAGATGCCTGGAGTTTGAAGTCCCTCCCTGAGCGTATCGTCTGTTATCATGGCTTCTTTAACCGTGGCACGTATATTAAGAAAATATCTAATCCGTTAAATTATTCAACAGAGAAAAGGTTCTATTTGCTGCAGCTAATTGATGGAAACACATCTTCCCTCATCACAGGCAAGATGGAAACAGAAGAAATGAAATCGCTCAGGCAAAATCCGGAATGAAAGAGATAAATCAATGTTTATCATCAGGCAATTTTCCCAGCTTTTTCAGGGTATATGGTATTATCCCACCTTCTGACAGTATATCTGCCAGAGCGCCGGAAGGTGCTTTGAACCTGATGGCCTTATGGTCGGCCGCACGGACTAATTCTCCTTTCTCCAGATAAATTTCGGCAATATCTCCTGCTTTCAGATTCAAAGGCCCAGTTATTGTTCCTATTGGAAGTCCAACGTTTACTGCATTTCTGAAAAAAATTCTTGCAAAGCTTGTGGCAAGTATCAGGGAAATTCCAAGTTCCATCAGTACCACTGGAGCCTGCTCCCTGGAGGAACCGGTTCCAAAATTTTTCCCTGCAATTATGATATCCCCCTTTGCCACGTCCTTCCAGAAGTCTGGATATATGGCCTCCATGCAATGCTTCTTCACCTCTTCTATTCTCAGATGAAGATACCCTCCGGGAGCGATGACATCGGTATCTATGTCATCTCCAAAGACAAAAATCCTGCCCATTAGAACACCTCCAGGGGGTTCACAATCTTGCCTTCCACGGCAGCTGCTGCAGCAACATAGGAATTTGCAAGATACACTTTGCTGGTGGGATCGCCCATTCTTCCCCTGAAATTCCTGTTTGTATTGGAGATGCATACCTGATCGTGACCGAGCACACCCATGTGCAGGCCGGCACATGCCCCGCACGTGGGGGGAGAAACTACAGCTCCACTATCCAGGAATATCTTGATCAGTCCAAGATCCAGGGCTTTGCTGTAGATGCTTCTCGTGGCCGGCACTACGATCATAGTGACGTCCTTTCCTACATGGTTGTGTTTCAATATTTCAGCTGCTTCCTTGAGATCAGTCAGGGTCCCGTTGGCACAGTTGCCAATATAGACCTGGTTGACTCTGGTGCCCTGCAGATCTGATAGGCGTTTCACGTTACCTGGGGAATAAGGGGCGGCAATCTCAGGTTCAATTGACGAAAGGTCCACAGAAAGTTCCTCAGAGATTCTGGCATCCTCATCACTCTGAATCTCCATCAGTTTTTCCTGGCTCACATCAGGCGGAAGAAAGCATGTCTTTGCGCCTGCTTCCACGGTCATGTTCGCTATGGCTAGCCTTTCGTCCATATCAAGATGTGTCCCGCTCTCAGTTCTGAATTCCATGCAGCGATAATTTGCACCGTCAACGCCGATCCTGGAAATTATGTTGAGAATAACATCCTTACCTGTGACAAACCGGTTAAATTTTCCACTCAATCTGAAAAGAATAGTTTCCGGAACCATGAACCATGTTTCCCCGCTTGCAAGAAGACAGGCAAGATCAGTTGAACCCAGCCCTGCACCGAAAGCACCGTTGGCTCCAGCGGTAACGGTGTGGGAATCTGACCCCACCACAAACATCCCGGGTTTAATATCGCCTCGTTCAATGAGTAGAGTGTGCTCTATTCCCTCTCCGGCAGGGATACTCTCAACTCCATTCAGGGAAGCGAAATCTTTCATTGACAGGATGTTATTGGCGCTGGCTGAGTCCTTTGGCGGAAAGATATGATCATAAACGAATAGTGTTCTCCCTCTATATCTCAATGGAGGATTGCCAAGTTTCCGGTATGAATCCAGCATCATTGGCCCAAGCACGTCATGTACATAGACCATATCTGGACTTGCCCACAAAAAATCCCCTGAGCGGGCATCTTTGGAAGTTAATCTTGAGAATACTTTTTCTACGGCACTTTTTCCTTTGCTCCTCATTTTTGAATATAGAATGCTTAGAGATGTATAAAAAATTAGCATGATACTGGAAGACCCTTCCTCAGTGCATAACCATAACCTATTGGTATCTCATTCCGGGTGAATAGTATTATAGAATCGCTCAATACCGGTTAAGGTGGTTACTTGGAACAACGATTGAGGTTAGGGACCTCGAATTCACTTATGATAACGGGTTTAAGGTTTTCACGGACATCAACCTTGTCGCTGAATCCGGTAAGTTTGTAGCTCTTGTTGGCCCATCCGGGGTCGGGAAGTCCACACTTCTCAGGCTTATTGGCGGTTTCCTGAAGCCAAGTTCAGGGGAAGTCAGGCTGCAGGGGAAGAGGATATTGCGGCCAACTCCTCAGGCGGTACTTGTCCATCAATCGATTGTAACATTTCCCTGGATGACAGCAATTGAGAACGTTATGCTTGCTCTAAAGCCAAGAAGGCTCCCGAAAGATGAGGCAAGGGATATGGCTCTTGTAGCTCTTGAGACTGTTGGGCTGCAAGGTTTTGAGGATCTTTACCCCAAGGAAATGAGCGGGGGCATGCGCCAGAGAGTGGCAGTGGCCAGGGCCCTTGTTGCAGATCCCCAGGTCCTGCTGATGGATGAGCCGTTCGCACATCTTGATGAGCTTACGGCAGAGGGTCTCAGGCAGGATATTTACAATATCCTGTTCAATGAAAACACACCCCTCAAGAGCGTTGTGATGGTTTCGCACAATCTCACTGAAGTAATGGAACTTGCAGACGTGATTTACGTCATTAACGGGTCGCCAGCCACCGTTGTGGCCAGGGTGGATGTGACACTTGCAAGGCCACGCAATCCACGGGATCCTGAATTTGACAGGTACCTGGACAGGCTCTACAATTACCTTACACCCAGGGGGAGGAACAAATGATTCCACTGCTGCTCATGTTTCTCGCCGTGCTAGCCACTGCAGGAAGAGTACTTGGTCTCATGCTGGCTTCGGTGGTCGTGGGCTGGTTTCTCGGATATCAAGCGGTCAAGAGCAAGGCATTCGAGAATGTATTTATTGCAGCAATTGAAGTCTTTGAATCTGTTCCGGTAATTTCATTCTTTCCAATTGTGCTGGCGCTGTTTGTGCTGGGAGTTGGCGGTCCCCTCGGAGTTGAGCTTGCAGCGGATTTCCTTGTATTCACTGCTGTAGTATGGAATATATGGATGGGTGAATATCAGGCTTTCAAGACGGTTCCCAGGGAAATGCTTGAAGTTTCGCAGAACTTCAGGTTCGGACTTCTTGACAGGTTAAGATATATATACATTCCATTTTCAGTCCCCAGGATATCGGCAAATCTTTTTCCAAGCGTTTCTGATGGGTTCTTTTACATAACAGTAAGCGAGGTATTTGCTGTGGGCATTCATACATACAGGACATTTGGTGTGGGGACTCTCCTGGATACTTATATCTCACAGGCCCTCTGGACGTATGTGTTGGAGACATTCATCGTCCTGGGAATAGTCATTGTCCTGGTCATAATCGGGCTCCGTGAATTCAGCAAGAGGGCTGTGGCGAAATACACTCTCGATACAGATATGCCAATAGTCAGGCGGGGACGGCTGAACGTGCGTGAATCCATCAGGTTCACCGCCATGGCCTCAGTGAACCCTCTCAACAGGCTTGCAAAATACAACATGGACCGTAGAAGAAGAAGGGGCACAGAACAGGATAAGTATTATGAGGAACCGCATACAAAGAATTATGGCTATATCTGGGCTGGCGTCGGCATACTGATACTTGCACTTCTTCTGTACGGCGCCTATCACATAGTAAGTTCGGTATCTGTGGCAGAATGGGGAACTCTGCTAAGGATGACGCCAACACTTCTCCTTGACCTTCTTTACGACTATGCACGTGTTGCAATAATAACTGTGGTTGCTTTTGTATTCTCAATATTCGTCGGATATTATTTCGCAATGAACTCAAGGGCAGAATCAATAGGTGTTCCTGTAATCCAGGGATTCAGTGCGTATCCGGTTCCAACTTATTTCCCATTCGTATTCCTCGCCGCAGTGCCGTTCCTGAACAGCATCTTCGGACAGTACACCAGTGATGTATTCGTCCTGTTCCTTGGTTTTATAAGCACATTTTACTATGTGTTCTACAGCTTCTGGATGGGTGTCAAGGCAATGCCTTCCGAGTACCTTGAAATCATGGACAACCTGAACCTTGGCTTCTTCCAGAAAATGCGCTTGATCATCATGCCGTCAACATTCCCGTATCTTATCAGCGGTATCTCGTCAACCATCAACAGTGCTTGGGGTGGCTTGATGATAGGTGAATTCTGGCCAGATATAGCAGGTGGTCATAGCCTGGAGGTAGCACACGGCCTCATGAAGACAATCGATGTTGCAACAAACAACGGAAATCTGGCAGTAGCGGCCTGGGCATCCCTGATTTTCGGCATAGTGGTGGCTATCTATTCCCTGGCATTCACAAGAAGAATGATGGACCTTGCAAGAAAGAAATACGTTGCCGAGGAAGGCATATACTCGGCCTGATCAGATGATAAATACCACAAAGTAAATCATTTTACGGTCTGGACAATAAAATCCTCATCGTCTTTCTTGATGAGTCCAGAATATAATCCCCACTCTATGAGTATTATCTCCAGGTCTCTCTTGCCAGATGGATTGTTATAGGTCTGTATGCCCTCCTTCTTCAGTTCATCATACAGATCTTCAATCTCAAACTTGCCCAGTTTCAAGGCAGTCTTGAAGGGCTCTACGCCAGCTATTGACTGCCTCAGTATCTCCTTTCTTTTCTTGAGGCTCGAAGCTATGTATTCCCTGCCTTTCTGCGTTACAGAGATGTCTCCCTCTGTTGCATCCACAAAGCCCAGGGTGGAAGCGGTGTACACGATGGGCATGAGATCATCAAGATCTACCTCCATTTCCTTTTCCAGTTCAAAAAGGTCCGTTTTTTCCTTGAAAATGAAGCTCAGCACATAGAGTATTCCTACTAAATCGGCAATTCTTGCATCTGGTTCTATGCTCTCCATTGTTGTTATAACGAATGGTGATGTATTTAATTACTTTTTGCGGACACAACATCTGCTTGAAAAAGCATATTTTGTAAAGTTTGTAAACAGTTCACTTTTTATCTCAGGTTGAATTTAGCGTTGAAAGGCAAAGTAACAATGAGAGACAGAAAAGATCTGATACTGGTCAGTGTCCTGGTGGGGACGCTGATGTCGGCAATCGATACCACTATTGTGATACTTGCACTCCCAACCATTACTGTGGATCTGCATGCATCCCTTGTATCCACAATCTGGGTTATACTGATTTATTTGCTGCTTCTTGCCGCTTTCACAACACAGCTTGGCAGGCTCGGGGATATATTCGGCCGGGGGAGGATGTTCAATTCAGGATTTCTTGTTTTCATAGTAGGTTCAGCTGCGTCTGGGGCTTCCCCAACAATTGATATACTGATCATTTCCCGGGGCATACAGGCCTTCGGTGCTGCACTGATGCAGGCAAACAGCAGCGCCATAGTTGCAGATAACTTCCCGCCAAGCGAAAGGGGGCGGGCTTTCGGCATAACCACAATGGGATGGAATATAGGTGGAACCCTTGGCATAGTTCTTGGGGGTATTATCACAACATTCATCGGATGGAGATACATTTTCTACATCAATGTCCCAATAGGCCTCATTGGCTTTGTGCTGGCAGTCCGCTATGTTAAGGACAATAACAGGGCGCCATCAAAGATCGACATTCCGGGCATGGCACTCCTGCTTTCCATTCTCTCCCTGATATCGTACGGTGCAACGGATATTGCTGGCCACGGTGTGGATTCATTCAATACCGTACTGGTTGTGGCCGGGCTTGCGCTGATTGCACCATTCATATATGTGGAGAAAATAGTGAAGTTCCCTGTTATAGAAATCAAGGCGTTCCGTGAGCCGAGACTCACGTTCTCCCTATTTGCTGCCCTTCTTCAGGCCCTTGGTTATTTATCGGTTATCTTCATACTCATAATGTACCTTCAGGGTATCAGGGGTTTCACTCCGCTGACCGCGTCGCTGCTACTTGTGCCAGGCTATGTGGTTGCAAGCCTCCTTGCCCCCAGGATGGGGAGGCTTTCCGATCACATTGGCGCCGGGCTTGTGGCAGGTATCGGAATATTCCTCATGGCGGCAGGAGTTCTTATCTACTTTACACTCAAGGTTAACAGCAGTCTGTATCTTGTCGTACTGGCTTCCATAATTTCAGGCATTGGGGGCGCACTATTCTGGCCATCGAACAACAGTGCAGTCATGTCAAGTGCTCCACGCCGCCTGTACGGATCGGTTTCAGGTCTTCTCAGGACACTTTCCAGCATAGGAACACTCATGAGCTACGTCATAACAATTTCGGTAGCATCCCTGGCGATCCCAAGGTATGTTGCATTCGAGGTATTTCTTGGTACAAACAAGCAGCTTACCGGGGGAGTTTCCTCACAATTCCTGGGTGGACTGCATGCCGCACTCCTGATCAGCCTCGTGCTATTGATATTTGCCGGGATTCTCTCAATCCTGAAGTCCGGGAGAAAAAAAGGCGAGACGTTCGATCCGGAGAAAGGTGAATTCAAGAAAAAAATTGATGCATCCCCGCATGGCGAGGATTAAAAATGCCCGGTTCAGATTTCAGAGAAGCTTCTGAGCTTCAAAGATCTCGTACTTTGTTGGCGGGTTTACCTGCGCAACAAGACCCTTCAGGTCATTGAGGCTAGGAGCTTCCCAGTTGCATATGGCCATTCTCTCTGAGCCTATTACATTTATTGACTTCAGGGAGAATCCCTGTGGCAATTTTCCATTCTTTGCCATTTCAACTATGCTTCCAACTACCTTGAAGGCTGCTTCCTGATTCTTTTCTTTCCATCTGTGTTCAACAATAAGATTAACCATCTTTTGTCACCAATTTATGATGTCAGGGCAAAATATATATTTATAACCGGTCTGGACCGGTCATGGAGGAAATTGATCTTAAGCTGGTGAATGATCTGCCTTTCTGCAGGGTCTCAAAAAGATTTCCTGATGCCACAATGCTGCGCTGGTGCAATTCGGCTGTGGATTATCTTGAATTTTATGCAGGTGATTCCACGCTTGACAGGATTGCTGAAGCACTACCTGAGCTTGTTTCTTCACTGAAGAGCAGGATAATATTCCAGTCAAGGAAGGTGAACAGGATTTCTGTCATGGTTGCTTGCAGGTGCACCCGCCAGAATTCCACCATAAGGATGGCTGAATTTGACAGCTGCCTGTGGAAAGCGCCTGTGCAATATGAGAATGGAGAGGAGAACCTTTCTGTGGTTTCGCTTGAGGCCGGAAATTTCAGGCAGCTTTTTGAAGATCTCAGTGCAGTGGGCACCGTGGGCATTGAAAGAAAACAGCAGATCGATCCGGAATCACTCAGGGACATATACACAATATCAATGTCGCAGCTCTTCAACCCACTGACAGGAAAGCAGATGGAATACCTGTTGAACGCAATATCTGCAGGATATTTCTCAATTCCAAGAAAAATTGACCTGGAGGAACTGGCCGCACACATGGGCATATCCAAATCCACGCTTCAGGAACATGTAAGCAAGGCAACAACAAAGGTGATGTCATTTCTTGAACCTTATCTGAGGCTTTACCTGGGAATGTCAGCAGGAAAGGATGAATGAAGTTCAGCATCAACAGGACATGGCTAAATTTTCTTCTGAAACACTGAAGCGTAATCAAAATCCCTGTCAAGCAGACCCTCAAGATAGTCGGGAATACTGCCATGAACTTCCATGCATGTGAATCCTTCTCCAGACAGAGATATGTGGTCATCCGGGACAATGATCTGGTAGTCATGCCCGCTGACAGTTATGGCAATACCGTCTCTTTCGTATCTTAAGTATCTGGCTGGAACTGAATCCACGTAACTGTACCTTATGAAAGTCCAGCCCAGGTTAAGGTACTGGATTTCCTCTCCTGACGAGATCATTTCATCATTCATACTTTCACCCGCTGGTATTCCTTCGAAAAATGCGAATCTGGAAACAGCGGAAAATCCAAGCTTCAGGGCAAGTCCGGATGATTTCACATTGCCGTCGTGGATCAGCATTCTGACATATTCTTTACCGGAGTTCGCTGCGTATTCAATTGCAGCACTGGTGAGTTCACTTCCGATTGACATTCTACGGAAGTCAGGGTCCACCCTGAGTCCGCTGAGCCATGCAGAATTGTCCGGCAGGTACTCCAGCTTCAGGAAGCCCCTGATTTCAGTTCCATCTTTCCAGACAAAGACCTGTCCATTATCCAGATATGATGGGCCAATCCTGTTGATGTAATCCTCGTATCCGGATCTTCCAGATATTTCACTTATCTTTGGCCAGTCTGCACCAGTTGCGATCTCCACGGTCTGCATTGACAATGTATATGAGGGTGAAATATATACAAATTTGTGAATATGCCTGGGCTCTGCCATATATGCGGCAAACCTGCGGCATTTATATGCAGGCTCTGTCATGAGCCGGTCTGCGCGGATCACATCACATCTTCTGGCATTTGCGTTGCATGTAAGGAGAGGCGTGGGGGATTGGCATATCCTCACAGATAGGCTGGTTCCCACCGATCCGGAACGTGGATAATGCAGCAATAATCAGATCTTTACCCTGTATGATCTCAGCCAGTCCAGATCGCTCTGGTAGATATCCCTTATGTCGTCCAGTCCAAAATAGATCATGGCAAGTCTTTCAAGACCCAGCCCCCATGCAATGACAGGATGTTTCAGGCCAAGTGGCCGGGTAACTTCAGGCCTGAACACCCCTGAACCTCCAAGTTCCATTTCCTTTCCATTGATGGTTACCATCACATCCATGCTTGGCTCAGTGTAGGGGTAATAAGAGGGAATAAACCTTAGCTCTGTGAAACCAAGCCTCCTGTAGAATTCCTTCATGAGCCATTTCAGCGAGGCAAGGCTGGCATCCTTTCCATAGTATGCGCCCTCTATCTGGTGAAGCTCAGCCAGGTGTTTCCAGTCAACGCTCTCATGGCGGAAAACCTTTTCAACAGAGAAAACGGCCTGGGGCGCCTGCTTGTGTTCATAGAGGTAACGGATGGTGCTCACAGTCGTGTGAGTTCTGAGAAGCAGTTCAGCAGCCTTTTCGCTGGACCACCTGTAGCCCCATCCGGTGTACCCCTTTATGCCTTTCTCGTGAACCTTCCTGAATATTTCCAGAACCTCAGGATGTTCCATTTCCAGATCAGTGCTTGAATCTATGTAGAATGTATCCTGCATATCCCTTGCGGGATGATCCTGTGGTATGAAGAGGGCATCCATGTTCCAGGCGGCATGTTCGATGTAATGCCCTGACATCTCAGTGAATCCCAGATCAAGAAATATTTCTCTTACCATCCTGCTGAGGAATGATATGGGATGTATACCCGCACCAAGAATCCGTTCAACCCTTGAGTTCATGTCATATCTCTGGAACGGGATGGTTTTCCATGATCCGGATTGTATTATGTCAGGAGTAAGTGCACCAATGCTCCCCTGGTTTCCGGAATTGGCCTCAAAGACCCTTATTCCTGCTGGATTTATCCGCACCATGCGAATTGTCCTCTTTCTTTCCTTTATTACGTTCTCTCTTTTTCTGAAATGTTCCAGAATTTCCTGGTCAATGGGCTCTTCACCTTTTTTTATTTTCTCCAGAAACTGTCTCCGATTTTCAAGGTAAGAGAACACGGAACTCTCTGGTGCAGGGAGGAGGCCGCCAGAAGGTTTAATGCCAAGTTTGGCAAGCTGTGCAAGTGCAATTTTCCCTTCACTGGGTCCAAGAGTTTGAAGGACGTCCCTTACAGTGGCATGCCCATTCCTGATGATCTGCAGAGCTTTTTCTTCTGGAAGCCCCTGGAGGAGAAATTTTTCACCCTCATCCGTAAGGCTGTATTCTGTGTGGTCTTTTCTTGATACGTCAATGAGTTTCTTGGATTCCAGCCAGGAAATTGCACTGGATATTTCTCTCTGCCCCAGACCCTCAATGGAAATTTCAGCCTCAGATATTTCTTTCCGTTGAGACAGGAAATTGAGCACCTTGACCTCATTCGGACTCACATCTGATGAAAACTGCTCTTTTCCGTAGGAATCAGGATTGTCTGCCATTCAAATATCACCACTGGGGATAAACTGAAACACTGCCAGGTTTCAGAACCTTTTCTCAGGAACATGTTGAATAAGCATAATTTGTTTTTCCTGCAATAACAGTAAACCTGCAGTTAACGCGGGTGTTCTTCCATGTACATGAAAAGTGGTATGAGATCGCCCCTCACCTTCATGCCGAGGTCCGTAAGCGAATATAATATTCGTCCGTCAGATTCATATCTTGTGATCAAGCCCAGATCAATGAGGTCAGTCAGGCGTCTGGATATCATGGTGGTGCTTGAGCCCGGTATTTCCCTGCGAATTTCATTGAAATTCCTGCCGTGATCAACGTTCCCCAGGACCCCAAGAATCAGCATGGTATACTTCTTACCAAGAACAGAGAGTAACGGCATGGATGGATCTATGCAGGTCTGCATGCCGTCGTGAAGTATCATGCAACTTTCAACCCTGACATTCTGCGCCATACTCTCTCTCCACATTCCATCTGGCGTGCTTCAAATCCCTGTAACAAATTCGGATTTAAATACCTGTGTTTTACCTATGATGGATATCCCGTTGCCGCGAAAACATAAATTAGCGATCATGGACTACAGGACTGCTATGACATCTGTTTTACTGGAAACAACCATGGGAAATGTGAAGATAGAACTCTTTGATGATATGCCGGTTACTGCCGGGAACTTCAGGAAACTTGTAGAAAAGGGTTTTTACAATGGTGTTATTTTTCACCGTGTTATACCGGGTTTCATGATTCAGGGTGGAGACCCAACGGGCACTGGAATGGGCGGTCCTGGATATACCATAAAGGACGAGTTCAACAAAAAATACGGCAACTCAAGGGGCACCATATCAATGGCAAATGCTGGTCCGAACACCGGTGGCAGTCAGTTCTTCATAAATGTGGTTGACAATCATTATCTGGACGGAAAGCACCCTGTTTTTGGCAGGGTTACAGAAGGCATGGATGTTGTTGATTCAATAAGCAATGTGAAGAGGGACAGGAATGATCGTCCGCTGTCGCAGGTTGCAATAAAGACCGCAAAGGTCCTGTGATCAGAGGACATTGTTTGTTAACTGTAACAACCCGTAACGGACAGGTCCGGCCCCGTGACATAACTTGAGAAACGCCGCTTAAACCAGTTAATGGGCATAATTATGCAGTGGCCCCCTATCATAATTCAGGCCTGAGGAAACCTATGAATCTTTTACTTTTTATCCATACGCCAGCATGGTTCAGGTTATACTGATTCTCTGCTATTCGCCTGTTCCTCCACAAATGACACAATGAAATTGACAATATCTGCACTTTCATTCACAAGGCTGAAATCATAGACCTCGTTGCCAGCTTCAACCCTGGCATAAACGTCCGATGATTCCCGGCCGACATTTTTCCTTTGCAAACCTAAGCGGACATCAAATTTCACTGCAGATGCTTCACCTGTGAATCCTTCCACAATGCATACGCTGGAATAATTCTCGGCAAGCTTCACAAGTCCCTTGAGGTCCACATATCCGCCAATGCTGATGAACGATTTCGATGGTGATCGGCCCATGGACATGACTGCACCCTTAGTAACAGCCCGGTACGTGTCCTTTCCCCGGGTATCAAACTCTGCATCATCGTGGGGAATATCCTTGATGAAAGAAACCCGGATGCCACGGCGTGACAGACCGCCAATGATATGTTCTGCAAGCAATGTCTTTCCGGAGCCACTTGGCCCCGAGACCAGTATCAGTAACGAGATCAGCGCCTCCTGGAATCGCCTGTATGAATCAATGCATCCACTTCACTGACGATGTTAGTTGCACCGGTACGCACCAGGAGAAGATCAGCGTATGTTATAAGGGGAATCCCGACTGCGGACTCCTGATCATCCTCTGCAAGTACAAGCTGGTATCCGCCGGTATAATTCTGGCCGTAAACCGGCACATTTTTCCTGAGTGCCGAAACAACTCTCTTTTCCATTGCGTTCTTTCCAATGATATTCTCCAGGTATTTCAGTGGGGGGCCAAAAATGCTGCTGCATTTTTCCACATATCTCTCCAGGTCATCCGCGCTGGCGATAGGGGGGGTGCCCCTAGCCGTTATGCATCTTCTTCCCAGTTCGTATATCCTCGCGCTTTCCGTCAAATTCCCTGGGAGTTCCGCAACTGCATCGGCAGTTTGTGGATGCATGGCTACCTTGAGCACTATGGCATCCACATCCGAGTTAAGAATCATGTCCACTGCCTCATCAGGCGAGGAATATGATAACCCCACATTGGGAAGTATTTCCCTAAGAAGCTTGGCATTTCTCCTTTCAATGGTTCCGGATATCCTGGCAACGGGAAGCAAGCAGGACTGGTTCCATGGATGAAAGTCCACAGGGTCCCCAGCATCCATATACTTTGTTGTTCCTGGAATCGAAATGTAACCGGAGGTTCCGGTGAATCTGCTTATGGAACCTGAGAGTCCCTGTACAGGATAGATTCTTGCCGGGTTCCCGTGAAGGATTCGTGACGGTATGAGATTCTGTTTTCCTATCTCAAGGTTAATCCTCCTGCCCAGAACGCCGTGTATGCCCATGCTCTCATAGGACATTCCTGCCATAGTGGCAATTCCGGGAATGAAAATTGTTCTGAGAATCATTGCAGCAGATACAGGAAATCCGGGCAATCCAATTATTATTTTGTTTCCCGATCTGGCAAATACGGTTGGAAGACCGGGCTTGGTAAGCACACCGTGGAAGATTATTCCTGGAGCCAGTTTTTCTGCCGCAACATACACCAGGTCGGATTCACCAGCTGAACTTCCACCTGAAAGTATTACTATATCCGAATCCTCCAGGCCTGTTGACATTGCATTTTCAATCTGATCAATCCTGTCAGGGAGAAGCCCAAGGAATCGTGCCTCTATGAAATTCAATATGGAGAGATCCGACATAATCATGTGGGAATTTGCCTCGTATATTTTGCCAGGCGAATAATCCTCTTCAGGTTTGATGAGTTCATTTCCTGTGGAAATGACTGCAATCTTCAGGCGCCTGTAAACGCTGACAGTGCTGATTCCCATTGATGCAAGTACGGCAACATCATGTGGCTGAATCTCCCGACCTTTCCACAGCACCATGGAACCTTCTGCCATATCGCTTCCCGCTTCTGCAATGTTTTCACCGCGGATCGTGGCAGTCTTGACGCTGACAAACCCGCCTGCCTCCGACGTTGCCTCCACAGGAACGACGGAATCAGCTCCGGGCGGAACAATGGACCCCGTGGAAATCCTGATACATGTCTTCTCCTTCTCAAGGGCTGGCGGCTCGTTCCCTATGAATGATTCTCCAGATATTTTCAGTGTCGCCGGATTGTCTGAACTGCAGCCTGCAATATCCGCAGATCTCACTGCATAACCATCCATGGTGGCCCTGTTAAATGGAGGTGTATTCATTGGGGAGAAAATATCTTCTGAGATTATCCTGCCAGCTGCCTCATCTATGGAAACGCTCTGCGTCTCCATGATAGGTTGCATATTGGCCCTGACAAGTTCCACTGCCTTCTGAAATGTTACCAGATTCCTGTATACACTTCTCATTCTGTTCACCACAACCTGAATTCCACCAAATCTCCTGAATGGTATCCTTCCACCCATTCCGGAACGATAATTATGCCGGATGAATTGAGGAGCGAGCCAAGACGCATTCCTCTGTTGCTGGATGCGGGCGCAACCATGGTCCGGCCATTCATCTCCACCAGGGTTCCGGGAATTAGCCTTGTATAACCTGACCCTGTGGTGATGTCAGAAGAAATGGGAAGCCGTTCCCGAATCCTGTAGCCTGACACCCCAGTTATGGCCTCAAGCAGAATTTCAACTATCAGGTCAGCCATGAGGATTGATGTGGACGGAAATCCCGAAAGCGACAGAACTGGCTTTCCATCAAGCGAATAGAGTGAAGTGGTCCTGCCCGGTTTGGTTCTCATTCCTCCAAATACCTCAATGGCCCCTGCTATCCCCATGGCTTCCGGAACCTCGTCCTTTCTGCCCAGGCTGCTCCCCCCCGTTATTATGGCCAGGTCCCATCTATCTGAACTCTCCTTGACTGCACGGGCAATATCATCAGGATCATCATGTACCTGACCGATCCATAATGTGTTACTGAATCTCCAGGGTAACAGCGCCATCATGGAAGACATTCCCGAATTCTCGATATGGTCAGGCGCATCCGGAAAAAGTTCATCACCTGTGTTGAGGACAGCAACTCTCATGGGTGAAAAGACGGTCAGCCTGTCAATGCCGCCATCCGTAAGTGCAGGCAGGTGCCAGGGCTTAATTATGTTGCCTGAACTGACGAGTACTGTCCCTGCACTGAGATCTTCACCTCTAGAGGCCACGTTCTCCCACGCTTTCACGGATGAACTTACCGTAATAGTGTCGCCAGAAACAGTGGCGTTCTCCGCCATTACTACTGCATCCAATCCCTCAGGTAGAATCCCGCCGGTATAGATCTCAACGCTTTCGCCTCCAGAAACAGCTGAATAAAAGCCCTTTCCCGCTTCCGATTTTCCGACAATTTTGAATCGGGAGGGGTCTGCTGGGCTGCTTCCCTCTGTTTCGGCGGACCTTATGGCATATCCATCAACTAGGCTCCTTGGATTTGGAGGAAAATCTTTCGTGGCAACCACAGTATTAGCAGCAATCATCCCCACGGATGTCGCTGTTTCCACCTCTACTGTTGAAAGTTTCTTCCAGCTGTATGCTTTCACAATACGGGAAACTTCGTCCAGCGAGATCATGCTGTTGAACCGGCTCATTTTCTTTCTTACTGTACCAGCCATCTATCTCCCCAGTTCATGGTGAATATGATCTATCTGATCCAGTATAAGTTCGGAAACTGCCAGCATGGATCCGGCTGGCGATCCTGGCAGGCAGAATACTGGCTTCCGTCCCACTATGAAAGCAGTTGATCTGGACATAATTGCGGATGCTCCAATTCTCTGGAATGAGATCAGTGCGAAGACATGACTGAACCCCGTCATTTCGAAGTCTGCTATGCTCCGAACGGCCTCAATGGTGACATCCCTGGAAGTGATTCCGGTGCCCCCCGTGATGATTACTGCATCGGACGATTCAAGGCCAGCCATCACGGCCCTCTTTATGTCATCCACATTATCATCAACGATCTGGTATCCTGACACCCTGTGACCCTTTTCCCTGATGGCATTCACAATCCCTCTGCCGGAATCATCGTTATCCATAGTTCTGGTGCTGCTGCAGGTAATCACATGGAAAGACGCAATAAATCCTGAAATTCTATGGTCGTGCTGCACTTTTCTCCTTTTCCTCTACAATTATATCATGAATTCGTGTATGGGGATAGTTCCCCGTTTCGTCCTTTTCCACATACTTAACCATGTCCCACACAGTGAGGAGAGCCGATGAAACGCAACTGAGAGCATCCATCTCAACGCCGGTCTTCCAGTTGGCCAGCACAGAGCAGGTTACTCTGGCCCCATCTTCTTCAAGTTCCAGTGTAAAATCAACTGATTCCAGTGGAATCTGATGACAGTAAGGCATACGCATCCATGCCTCCTTCGCACCGGTAATGCCCGCGATCTTGGCAGCCTCAACGACGTCACCCTTCTTGATCCTGTGATTTCTGATGAGATCAATGGTTTCAGGCCTCAGCCGGATCCTTCCGGAGGCCCTGGCAAATCTTCTTACTACTCCCTTCTCAGAAATGTTAATCATTGCAGTTACATGGCATAACCACATAAAATTTTGACCTATACAAAAGAGCAACAACTTTACGTTAATGAAAATGTAATACTGGCGAGGCCATTAACAATGGTGATTGCAATTGTTCCTGTGAAACTGTCTCAGAGACTGCCTGGAAAGCACATGCTGAAGATTGGAGGCACCAGCATACTTGAATCTGTCGTTAAGCGGATCAGCACGGTGATGGAGGTGGAGGTATACTCAAAGATCGACATTTCTTTTCCTCACTTGCCGGACAGCTCAAGCAACATAATGGAGCTTGTTTCAGGGCTTTCTGAGAGGTATGGCACATTCATGCTTGTGGGCGGAGACATGCCGTTCTTCACGGTATCTGATGTGAGGATGTTGCTTGACGGCTTCCAGGGCAGATCAATTGTGCCACGCCATCACGATGGAAAGATCGAACCACTGTTCGCTATTTACAGCGGGAAACTGAAGCCTGAGCATAGCCTTATTGATATGATTGCCAGAATGAATCCAGTGTACATTGACGCATCGAAGTTCTCCAAATACGCTTTCTTCAACATTAACACAGAGGTGGATTATACTACTGCCCTGGAAATAGAGAAGAATATGGGGAAATCCGGTGAGGTGTAAAGGTAAAGCTGCTGCAAAGCAGTGTGGGCAGCGGTGTCCTTCCTTGTTCTGAGGTTGATTATTAAATGTGGCCAAATCCATGCTTTCAAAAGGATTGACGCTACGGGGGTGCCTGATGGAATCGTCTTGCCTGAGCTCATTCATCTTATAAGGCAAATTTAATAACCGGTAAATTTTGTTTCTGACTGATATTTTTATCATAGTGTGTTTGGAAAATAAGTTCAGGAGACTTACTTCCTACGGTACCAAGAAATGAGAACTCCAGTTCATTTATGTCAATAGTTCGTGGATCCGTTTTTGGTCTCGCCTCCTTCGGGCAAGATCTTTTCAATTCCTCCATTTTTCTTCACCATTTTCGGCAATATCCTTTTTCCAGATTGGGACTTTCTCCTTTATCGAATCAATAATAAATTCACAGGCACGGAAACCCTCCCTCCTGTGCGGGGAAGCCACACATACTGCAACGGAATCCTCTTTCAGGCCGAGCCTTCCAATGCGGTGGACAATGGCGTAGTCAGTTATTCCGAATCTTTTAACGGCTTCTCCAGCGATCTCTCCCATCATCCTGAGAGCCATCTCACTGTAGCTGCTGTACTCAAGACCTGACACCCTAATGTCAGCAGATGTATTTCTTACGGTACCCAGAAAGCTTACTATGGCGCCAACAGATTCGTTCCGCATTTTTTCAATGAGATCATTGTAATCAATTGGTTCTTCCTGTATTCTTACAAGCATGCTGGGATCAGACGGTCTGGAATAAAAAATATTGTGAAGCTCTATGGAATTCACTTTTTTATAAATAAATTAAGAATGTTCAACATCAAATATAACATTTTTGACTATTAAAATTATATGAGTGGACATTTTCATCTTGAGGGATTGAGAAAGGCATCAGTTGAGGCTTTGATCAGTGATCCATGTGTTGGTGTGTGTTGATACTCTTTACAAGTTTGATATGCAGATAGCTTTGGTGCAGGCAGACCCAATAGATGGGGTTGCGGTAAAAACGCAGCATTCCATATGATGCCATAAATCTGAAGTTAAGCAAAATGAAAAATATCTGTAAAAGTAAAATGAGTTATATATTTAGTTAAATATTTAAAGTGGAAGATGCATGCCTAGCGCGAATGTGGTGGCTGCAGCAAACATGAGGTACATCAACCATGTTCCGGTTACCAGGTGCCAGAATCCCTTTATTCTTGTCCAGCTGGCAGACCTCATCAGGCTTGCTGGTATGTCTGAAATATATACAAGGGCAAGAAGCACGAACAAGACTCCCACTGGAACGTCGCCGGACTTAAAGAACACGAATGCGCCTGTGATACTGATCCACAGGAAAGCTATCGCCATATAGCCATCTACTGTGGGATCGCCCTGAACGTACTTATTGATTCCCAGAGCAAACCAGTGCACTCCATAAGCAGTGAATGCCAGTGCAGCCATATAAAGTGCCGTATATCCAATAGAGGTCTGGAAAGCATTAAAAATTGTAAGTCCGAGAAACAGGTACGTTCCGGTAAGGAACTGCATGAATCCCGGCATCCAGATACCCCACTGTCCCAGTGTTTTATTCACTTTTTCCGTAGTTTCTCTAGGTATGCGGAAAAATTCCCATCCTCCCCAGACATAATACCCGGTTCCAAGACCGAAAAATCCCACGGCCAAAGGTGGCAAAGGTGACAATACCATAAAACTTGCTACACAAATATGGTTAAAAATTTTTCTATCATTTACGCAATCAAAATTTTAGTCATATTCAACAGAGTAAACTCCCGTGCATGCTGATTACAACATTATCCTGCCGCTGTTCCCATTAAGAATTTGGTGTCTCCTTTATTTTCCAGTTTATAGGCAATGTCCAGAGCCCATATGCATATTGAGTTAGAAATGATTAAATAGCAAAATGGACTATTAATTTTTAACAGTAAACCAACGTCCCGTCATACGCGCAATTGAAAAGGAAGGTATAACATGAGTGAAGATAACATAAGTTTCAGAGTTGGAGGTATAGAAGCCAGGGCAGTAAGGGGGCAAACCATACTTCAGGCACTGTTGGCAGAAGGCAAAGACGTACCGCATATTTGCTACCAGCCGAATCTGGGTCCAATCAAGACATGTGACACCTGTATTGTTGAGGCTGATGGTAAAATGGTAAGGTCATGTTCAACTCCATTGACAGATGGAATGAATGTTGACTTTTCATCAAAGAAGGTAAGAGAATTACAGGTTGAGGCAACACAGAGGATACTGCACAACCACGATCTTTACTGTACAGTATGCGAAAACAACAACGGAGACTGCGCACTGCACAACACTGTCCATGACCTGCATATTGACGTGCAGAAGTACCCGTTCGAACCGAAACCGTACCAGGTGGATGACACAAATCCTTTCTACATTTATGATCCAAACCAGTGCATACTGTGCGGCAGGTGCGTGGAGGCATGCCAGGATGTGCAGGTGAACGAGACCCTCAGGATTGACTGGAGCCGTGATCGCCCGCGTGTAATATGGGATAATGATGTTCCCATAAATGATTCATCCTGCGTCTCATGCGGGCACTGCGTCACGGTATGTCCGGTGAATGCCCTCATGGAGAAATCCATGCTTGGCAAATCAGGGTTCATGACCGGCATTCCAGGAGAAACAAAGCTCAGGATGATTGATGCTGTTAAATCCATAGAGCCTGAAACCACCATGAGTCCAATAATGGCCATCAGCAACTCAGAATCCAGAATGAGGAAATCCCGGATAAAGAAGACCAAGACAGTCTGCACATACTGCGGTGTGGGCTGTTCATTTGAGATGTGGACCAAGGGCAGGGAGATACTGAAGGTGCAACCCCAGCCTGAATCACCTGCAAACGGAATATCGACGTGCATTAAGGGAAAATTCGGCTGGGATTTTGTCAACAGCAGCGAAAGGATCACATCGCCCCTCATCAGGGATGGCAACCGCTTCAGGAAAGCCACATGGGATGAGGCACTCGATCTTGTGGCCAGAAGGCTTTCTGAAATACGGGATAATTATGGAGGGGATGCCATTGAGTTCATAGCATCATCCAAGGGAACCAATGAGGAGGCATACCTTGTTCAGAAGCTGGCAAGGCAGGTATTCGGCACAAACAATGTTGATAACAGTTCAAGGTTCTGCCAGGCACCTGCAACGACAGGCCTCTGGCGAACAGTTGGATATGGAGGGGATGCCGGATCCATACAGGACATATACATGGCAGACCTTGTTATAGCAGTTGGAACAAACACCGCTGAATCCCATCCGGTTCTTGCAACCCGTGTTAAAAGGGCACACAAGCTGAACGGGCAGAAGCTCATTGTTTCTGATCTGAGAAAACATGAAATGGCAAGGAGGGCAGATTTATTCATCCATCCACATCCTGGCACAGACCTTGTATGGCTCAGTGCGGTCACAAAGTACATCATTGACCAGGGATGGGAGGATGAGGACTTCATTGCTCAGAGGACAATCGGCTTTGATGAATACAGAAAAAGCCTCCAGATGTTCACACTGGAATATGCAGAGCAGATCACGGGAATAAACAGATCTGACCTCATAAAGGTTGCAGAGACGATTCACCAGTCTAAGAATGTTGTCATACTCTGGGCCATGGGTATAACACAGCATCAGATGGGCAGTGATGCTTCCACTGCAATATCAAATCTTCTGCTTATGACAGGAAATTACGGCCGGAGAGGGACCGGCGCTTATCCACTGAGGGGTCATAACAATGTGCAGGGTGCCAGTGATTTCGGTGCAATGAACGCCTATTTCCCGGGGTACCAGAGCGTTGCTGATCCAAGCATAAGAAAGAAGTTTGAGCAGGCCTGGAATTGCAGTATCCCAGAAAAGCCCGGGATGGACAACAACACGTGCCTGGAAGGCGCAAGGGATGGAAAAATAAGGGCAATGTACGTCATCGGAGAAGAGCTGGTTGAGACCGGGTCGGATTCAAATTTCATCCAGGAGCAGCTTGAAAAGCTTGATTTCCTTGTTGTGGAGGATCTCTTCCTGTCAGAGACTGCAAAGTTTGCTGATGTAGTCCTGCCTGCGTCTGCGAGCCTTGAAAAAGAAGGGACATTCGTGAATACCGAGAGGAGGATACAGCGCATATACGAGGTAATGAAGCCACTTGAAGGCACAAGACCGGACTGGATCATCGTACAGGACATTGCACGCAAGCTGGGTGCAGACTGGAATTACTCACACCCGTCCGAGATCATGACGGAGGCCGCTTCCCTGGCACCAATGTTCTCAGGGGTCAGATATGACAGGCTGGAGGGATTTAACAGCCAGCAGTGGCCAGTGTTTCCGGATGGTTCAGATTCCCCTTTCCTGTACGAAAAGGAATTCCATTTCCCGGATGGAAAGGCCAGGTTTTATCCTGTGCAATATACGCCACCACTGTCCCTGGATGAGGAATACGATCTGCATCTCAATAATGGGCGGCTCATGGAGCATTTCCACGAAGGCAATGAGACCTATAAATCTCCGGGCATAAAGGAGAAGGTTCCGGGTACATTCATTGAGATCTCGCCCGAGCTTTCCAAGGAACGCGGCATAGAGACAGGAGACAGTGTCAGGGTCATCTCAAAGTGGGGCAGCCTCCGGGTGACAGTGCTTGTTTCAGATAGAGTTTCAGGCAGGGAGATGTACATGCCCATGAACGCCTCAGGCGATTCAGCCATAAACAGGCTAACAAGCAGGTACATGGACAGCACTGCCCATACTCCTGCTTATAAGGAGCTCCCGGTAAAGATTGAAAAGATTCCCGGAAAGAAAGGCGTCTCGCCGCTTCCGGCATCAAATCCCAGGAACTTTTCCGGGAATCCCCAGAAAGGTGTTCTTGTGGAGAAGAAATGGGAAAGGGCGGATTATGAGAAACTGACAACGGAGTGAGAAAATGGCAAAGATGATTGAGGAAATAGAAGAGGATAAGAAATCAGGCACTGTTTCTCCCGACGCAGTGATGGAAGAGATTATGAATCATGCATCTGATATTTCGGCAGTGCTTGATCTCATTGCGGTTGCAAACAGAACCGGTGTTATTGGCTTTCTGAAGGCACTGGTGGAGAATCATCAGGATGTCACAGATGTTATTGTAGAGGAAGCCACCAGCCAGAGCAACATGCGTTTTATGAGAAACCTTCTTTCTGTTTACACAATGCTCTCCCGCATAGATCCTGAAAGACTGAGGCCATTCATGGAGAATGCTGCCGATTCAATAGCGGCCGCAGATCGCCTGAAAGCCAATGGGCCTCTGGGGCTGCTGAAGATCGGCTCACAGCTCAAGGATCCTGATATCAGTGCTGGCGTAAGGGTGCTGCTGTCTGTAGCCAGAGGCTTCACTGCAGGAAGGAAGGATAAATGATACCTGCCTTTTCACGCCCGGGAGTTGCCAGAAAGGAGGCTCTTAAAGTTACTGTGGGGAATGGAACAACCCCATTCACCGATACCATAACAGTTGAGGAGCCTCTGGAAATAATTGTTTCAGATAAGCATGGTCATGAAGTGAGCGCAGGAATAATCATGCGCACTCCAGTGATGGATGACTGCCTTGCGGCTGGATTCCTGTTCACGGAGGGCATTATCCGCAGCATAGACGATATCTCAGCCATGGAAGGTATTGATTGTGACGGCGTATCCCAAAGCAACAGGATAAATGTTAACCTTGCCGAAAACGTACAGTTGCAGCCTGCCAACATGGGTGGCAGAAGGTACATCAATTCATCATGTGGTGTGTGCGGAAAGGGAAGCATAGATCAGGTGTTCATGAGAGTGGGAAAAATCCAAAGATCTGATTTCAGGGTCAGAGCTTTGGTCATTGCTTCTCTGCCAGATTCACTCTGGGGAACGCAGGGAATATTCTCCAGTACAGGAGGCCTACACGCTGCGGGCCTTTTCAGTGGCGACGGGTCAATTGTCTGCTCTGCTGAGGACGTGGGGCGCCACAATGCCGTGGACAAGGTTATCGGCCGTTCGCTGATGAACGGCTATGCCTTTGATCATATGATCCTTCAGGTCAGCGGGCGTGCCGGTTTTGAGATCATAGAGAAAGCTGCTGTTGCAGGCATCCCCATCATTGGATCAATATCAGCTCCCTCGAGCCTTGCAGTGGAAACCTGTGAAACCCTGGGAATGACACTGCTGGGCTTCGTCCGGGGCAAAAGTTTCAACATTTATTCAGGTACTCAGCGAATAATCGTATGACAGTTATCCCCCACTCACTGCAGGGAATATTGCTATTTCATCCCCATTTTTGACTGCAGCGTCTCCGGAAACATAAGACTGGTTCACGGCAATAAGGAGGTTGTTCCATCTCTTCCCAATAGCTGGATGCATTTCTGAGAGTTTATCATGCACGGACTTTAAGCCAGTCCCATCCGGGATCTCAATGGTTTCCTCAGAGGTTCCGGCATCATCACTTGCTGATCCGAAATATCTGATTCTTAATCTCATCTTCATCTTCCTTTTTCCAGTACGGTTCTCTGTCCTTCACAGAGCCAATGAAAATGCTGTCAAGTTTCTCCTGGGAAACGCCGTTCCTCAGGGGGGATATTATATTCCTGTAATTGTCACTCCTCATGAGGCATGGCTTCAGCATACCCGTGGAGGTGAGCCTTATCCTTGTGCAATTAGCGCAGAATTCAGCATTTCTCATGGGTTTCACAAACTCGACCTCGGCGAACATGTCACTTACTGGAACAAGATACTTCGGCCTGTGATGAAGATCATTGAATTCTATCCGTACGGATCGATCAGCCATGCCCTCTTCGATCTCATCCAGGGGCATATGATATTTCACAAACTCCTCAGAATCTTCAAGTTCTCTGTTTGTCTCAAACTCAATGAGCTGAAGAACGAACTTCTCCCTTGCTGCAAGTTCCATCATCCGGGGAATCTGGTTCACATTCAGGTCCTTCAACACAACGAAATTAACCTTGACAGGGGAGAGGCCTGCACTGCGGGCAGCCCTTATGCCATCAATAACCGTATCAATGGCGTCGACGCCTGTTATGAATTCAAATTTTTCCCTATCAATGGAATGCAGGGAAATATTGACCCGATCAAGCCCCGCTTCCTTGAGTTCATTTGCTATCCTGGACAGCATTATTCCGTTGGTTGTCATGGAGATGTTTCCGGTAATGTGCTTCCTTATTCTCTGGATGATTTCTATGATGTCCCGCCTCAGGGTTGGTTCACCACCAGTCAGTTTGATCTTGTTAACACCCCACCTGTGAGCAGTTTCCACCACCTTCTCGATCTCTTCAGGAGACATGAATTCGGAGTGCACTCCAGTTCCTTCCATATGGCAGAAGAAGCACTTGAAATTGCATGTGGTGTTGACCTGTATTCTCATACTGTATACAGGCCGGTCAAAATTATCTTTTACCACTGGCATTATAATTTAATATGAGTACCGATTAATTAAGCTTTTTCTAGCTGAATTGCATCAAAATCAGGACATTACAAAATGTCAGACAGGGATTTTCATTTTCAAAGTGAAAACGAACCCGATTTTCAAATCACAATTTTTAGCTGGGAAATTCAGGGAAACCGGAATAATGCATATTTACGATATATACCGTATAGCGATGCATTTAGTATATGATATCAACGATATTTTACTGACCTGAAACATACTTTCAAATATCCAGCAACCATAAACCCAAAAGTGCAAGAGACCGGGACAGTTCTGAAGCACTTGAAGAAAGATCAGCTTGGCCTGAGACACGCTATTTCACAGGCTGTAGCTTTAAACGCTCCTGCAGGGACAATAGTTTTGTATGTTACTTCCACAGCAGCTCTGATGTATTTTACATATGGTAGCTCCTATCCTAACGGTGCATTTGCCATTCCGCTGGTGCTGCTGCTTTCACTTGTGGTATATGGGCTGATGAGTTTCTCCATGTATGAATTCTCCAAGGAAATCTCGAGTTCCGGAGGCTACTATACCTTCGTTTCAAGGGGCCTTGGCAGTTCTGCCGGTTATTTTACAGCAATATCATATGTCACATACCAGATGCTCAGTTTCACAGGATTTGGCCTGCTTGGATTCATCGGGTTCATTTATGGGATACTGCCTGAACTTGGTGTCAGCCTTCCATTTTCCAACTATCTGTGGATTCCTATTATCCTGGCCTTCACCGGGTTTGTAACCGCTCTTATTTATGCAGGGATCAAACCCTCCCTCAAGTACGTCTTTTATGCCATCATAATTGAGGTAACCTTCTTCATTGTCACATCAATCGCGCTTCTTGTGAGATTTCATGGAGCCCTATCATCTGCACCGTTCACCGCTGCACCTGTGGGTAACGATCCCCTTCTTGTGAGTACCATGATGATATACGCAATCGGCACATTCGTTGGTATCGGCGGTGCCCTTCCAATTGCGGAAGAAACCAGCAGGCCCAAGAGGAATGTGCCCATAGCCATTCTCGCCACCATAGCAATCCTGGGAGTTACAATTATCCTCTCCGCGTATTCCCAGGTAATTGCGTGGGGACATCTCAACATGTACACCTTCGGTACCAGCACACCATATCCTGTGCTGCTCATATATCAGCACGACTTTGGAATTTTGAGTCCGCTCATAATGATCCTGATGATTATTCTGGTTGCCAATTCTTATTTCACTGCTACTGTATCTCTGGGCACAAATGCCAGCAGGGTGCTGTTTTCCCTTTCAAGGGAGAATGTGATCCATAAGAGCATATCTGATCTCGATCACCGTACCGGAGTACCAAAAATTGCAATTCTTATAGTTGCCGCCATATCCATGGTTGTTGTCATTTCTGCCGGCCTTGTGTTCGAAAGGCTCTATCCCAACCAGCCATTCAATGCCCTCACCTATGCTTCACTGTTCCTACTTATACTTGAAAGCCCCATATCATACATGATACACATACTGACAAATACCTCGCTTTACAGGTTCCTGAAGAAGAACAATAAGAAAGTGAGCATTGTAAAGCATGTCCTCATTCCAGCCATCTCAACGGTGACGCTGTTATTCGCCATATTTGTTGCTGTCTATTTCAACCTCAGTGCTCCGTATATCTACGGAGTCTATGGTGCACTGGTATGGGTTGTGGCAATCATAGGGCTGACACTTTACGTCAGCCTCAAGAGGAAGGACAAGCTCGAACTGATTGGGGACTTCTCGCTCTGAGAACTCTCTTCCTATTTTATGCATAAATGCCAGCAACTATTCATAATCCCTATTACACAAAGCCCCTGTGGAAGACGTGTTCTTCTCTAGAGGCACATCATTTGAATTAGGCATTTTGTTAATCTAGGGGAAGAAAGATTATTGCAGTAAAATCAGGTCCGGTGAATCTAATTTGTTTTTTATGTAGCTTGATAGTATTTATATATTGAATTCCGATATCGATTTCGATATAGAGTGGGCGATGATAGTATGAAGGAAAGGATGCACAGCTTTCCCGGTGAAGATGCACCTGCATTTGCCTTTGCGAAATCGTTCAGACGACATGGGGGTATGCGCTACTACGTTCTCTGGCTCCTAACGAACGGACCCAAGAAGGGTTCTGAGTTAATGGATCAGATCCAGAAAGATACCATGGGATGGTGGCGCCCAAGTCCTGGAACAATATACCCACTTCTTAGCAATATGGAGAAGGAAGGCCTTATAACAAGGCTTCCGGACCTCAGGTATGAACTGACTACAGCTGGCAGGAATGAGATGGGTGTGGGAACAGGACAGGCAGCCCAAAACATTCCAATGGAGAGGCTGGTTGCTGATCTGGAAGGATATTCAGACTATCTGGAGGAGGAAAGGGATTCGGCTCTTCCCTATCTTGACAGGATTGAGGCAACAGCAAAAAGAATATTGAAAATCACGGAAGAGTTGAGGAAGGTGAAATGATTTGACGGCAATAATCGAAACGAGAAATCTGACTAAAATATACGGTGGAAAGGTAAAGGCACTTGATGATCTTAACATAAGTATAGAGGAAGGAGAAGTCTACGGGCTGCTGGGGCCCAATGGAGCTGGCAAGACCACAACCATAAACCTGCTGGTGACCAGGATCGCGCCAACATCAGGAACTGCAATAGTGAATGGATTTGACATAGTGAAGAATTCGCTTGAAGTCAGGAAATCCATAGGGGTTGTGCCGCAGGATCTCACTACAGACGAGGATCTTTCAGGATTCGAGAACCTGAAGATGGTATCCCAGTTTTATGATGTGCCTGCCGAGGAGGCAAAGGAACGCATACACAAGCTTCTCTCAATGGTAAGTCTGGATGATGTTAAGGACAGGCTTGTGAGGCAATACTCGGGTGGAATGCGAAAGCGTCTTGAGCTCATAGCAGGACTGGTGCACGATCCCAAGATCCTTTTCCTGGATGAACCAACGCTGGGACTTGACGTTACTACCAGGACACAGATGTGGAAGTACGTCAGGGAAATTCAGGAAAAACTTGATGTCACAATAATCCTCACAAGCCATTATCTGGAGGAGGTAGATGCTCTTGCAAACCGCATATCAATCATAGATCATGGAAAGGTGCTGGCCACCGGAACTTCTGAGGAACTTAAATCAAATCTTAAGGGCGATATCATACTGGCCACAATGAAGACTGACAGGGATGCCGAAACCCTGATGAAGTACCCCGGAGCAATTGAGGCTAAGGAGAATGGTCCCCGGGCAGTGCGCCTGAAAGTGCAGAACTCCGATGAGGAACTGCCTAAGATCATTCAGTACATTTCCGGCAACTCCCTTTCAATCACAAGGCTGACGGTGCAGAAACCAACCCTGGATGACGTATTCCTGGAATATACCGGAAATGAAATAAGGAGCGAAGAGCCCACGGATTCAAGACAGGAAATGATGAATCTCAGGAGGCTGAGAAGATGAGCGGACTCGGACCACTTACATCACGGGAACTCAAGAAATGGTACAGGAATCCTGTTTCTCTTCTGACAGGTCTCATACAACCGTTCTTCTGGCTGGCACTCTTCGGCAGTGCCTTCAGCAAAATCTCAGCGTTCGGCCCGACCCTTCTTGATGGTGCTCCCAACTATATAACCTACATTCTTGGTGGCGTCCTGACAATCATCGGGCTCTTCACTGCACTGTTCTCTGGAGTGAATCTCATATTTGACCGGAGGCTTGGAGTTCTTGGAAGATTTCTCATTGCCCCAATCAGAAGGAGTTCCATTGTGTTTTCCAAGATATTTGCATCCAGTGCAAGGATTCTTGTGCAGGTTGGGATCCTTATCCTTGCTGCTCTTCTGATACCAAATGGACTTGAATTCAAGCACGGATTCACCGTCCTGGATGCCCTTATACTCATAGCAGCGGTGATGCTGGTTGCCCTGATCTTCACATCCATATTCACCACTCTTGCAGTGAGGATAACCAGGCCAGACACAATCTTCGGAGTGATAAACCTGGTCAACCTGCCTCTCCTCTTCGTGAGCTATGCCATGTTCCCTCCCGGACTCATGGCTGGATGGCTCAGCGACGCCGCAAAGTACAATCCTGTTTCATGGAGTGCGGAGACAATAAGAACCGTGGTGATCAACGGAACCCTGACGGCATCGCAGATGGGCAGCATAGAACTGTGGCTTGGAGGACTGGCAATACTTGCTACCATTCTCCTGCTTATGGCATACTTTGTTTCAGAGAAAGAGATAAGAGAGTGAGTTGTGGCAATTCTGCCACAGATTTTTTAAATTACCGAAAAAATTCAGGCCAGTTGTTTTTAACCTGCATATGGCAATCTGTCATATTCTTCATTGACGCAACCATAATCTTGCTGTATTGTGTGAGATGACGGTATATGCACCCAGGGGCTGAAAGAAATAAGATCTTCAGATTATGAATGGAAATCCTGCCGGGCTGGTTTCCCGCTCTCCAAAGAATATCTTCAACTGAACTTCCATCACCTTTGTGAACAGCCTCTGGTTCACGCTTCCTAAGTCACCCTTTATGATGACAAAGCAAGAAATTTATACATATGGGTGGCGATCATGTGGTGAGGAATATCCATGGATACTGGAGCCAGCAGTACAATAAATTTCAAGGTAAATGACGGTGTAGCTACCTTTTCAAATGGAAATACTGAGATTGCAAATTTCGATCTTGAGGGTCGCTTGATATCCTTCACAAAAAATGGAATTGCCTACAGGAGAACAATATCCAATACGTTCTATAAAATTCGAATCGAGGGGAATTTGAAAGTGATTGATTCCGTTTCTCATGCCGATGGGTCATCCATTCTGGAAGGATCATACAATCTGGCCAGAGAAGCAGTGAATGTGGGTAATGTTGCCCATGACGTTGACGTTGCCAGGAGAGTGGCATCCAGGGATTTGCAATGGGCAGAGTCTGATTCCAAAAATCTTCTTTCATTGTATTCAGCGATTCCAGTAATTCCTCCAGACCAGCCCAGTGCATTGTTTCTGGAAATAACCAGTGGATGCAAATGGAACAGATGCACCCTCTGCAGAGGATATGAGACAAGGGACTACACCATAAAATCAATGGATGAATTCATTTCCCACCTGGAGGCCGTAAAGGGTCATTACGGCTCAGGATTGTCATATCACAAATCTGTTTTCCTCGGTGACGTCAATGCACTTGATATTGACCAGAAGATGCTTCTTGATATCCTCGACAGCATTAAGGAAAAGCTGAACATTCCAGTATTTACAGCATTTGATATATTCACCACTCCAAAAAAGAAGAACATGATAAACTACCGCGATCTGAAGGATCACGGACTGGATCGAGTCTATGTATTCCTGGAAAGCGGGAGCTACAGGGTTATACGTCTCTTCAACAAGCATATCAATGTGACGGAGACGATGAATCTGGTTAACAACATCAAGGATCACGGTATCGGTGTAACCATAGTGGTAATGGCTGGCATTGGTGGAAAGAAATACAGCAGGGATCATGTTGAGGCCACTGCAAACATCATATCGCAGCTTGCCCTTGATAAGGGCGATTCTGTCATACTATCCCCAATAATAGAATCCGATGATTCAAATTATCTTGATATCTCCAGCAAAGAAGGACTTTCTGATATGTCATTGCAGGAAAAGTACGCGCAGATGGACGATCTCACATCATCAATAAGGGATGCATTCAGGGATGTCAACGGCAGGGACATGGATATACCAATCATTAAGTACGACCTCAGGGAATCAGCACTTTGAAATGTTCACAACAGAGGGCAGCCGATGGGTTATTTCCCCGGATCGCGTACCTTCATGTCGTGACTTATTGACTATTTTCTGCGGCTCAGGCCGGTCTACAGATCGAGGGCCGGTCACCCTATAACTGATCCTGCTGTTTTCCTGTTCCTGATGATATTTCCGTATTCAGACAGTTCTGTGCCATGTGTAACATAGATGCGTATGCCGGATCTCTTTGCAATGTTGAGGGCTGTCAGATCCATGAATACATTGGGCCCAGCGCCGATGGATTTCCCTATGGCAAGGCTGATTGCCTCATCATATGTCAGTGATGGGATTTTCCTGGCATCGCTGTGCTTTCTTGGATCATCAGTATATACGCCATCCACTGAAGTTGCGTTGATCATTATGCGGGCATTTATCCTCTCTGCAAGGAGTGTGGAAACAGTGTCCGTGGTATGCCCAGGCTCAGTGCCCCCCATTACTGTGAACCGGTATATCCTGGCCAGTTCCGCAGCATCGTTTACCGTGGTGGGTATCTTGGAATTTGAATCCTCGAAGAATGTGGAAAGGGCAAGGGCGTTCATCCTTGTTGCATTAATGCCAATTTCATCCAAAACATTATCGTTCACTCCGTATTTTCTGAGTTCAGAGATATATGATCGGGCAAGAGACCCGCCGCCAACAACGATGCCAAACCTGTAACCTTCACCGAATTTCTGCAGTTCCCGGGCGAAACTCTCCATGAATGCCAGATTCAACCCGTCAGTTGAGATTATTGATCCACCAAGCGAAATAACTACTGATTCCATTTCAAAACGCCAATTAAGGTTATATACGATTATAAATTTTCTGAGGGATGGCAACAGACGATATGCAGATACGGAGGTACGAGTTCAAGAAAGCTCTGCAGGAGCTTGAGACCCTCAAGGGCAGGGGAACGGAACTCGTTTCACTGTATATTCCACCAAACAAGCAGATATCCGATGTGGTGCAGTATCTGCGAGAAGAATATTCAACATCATCAAACATCAAGTCCAAGTCAACCAGGAAAAATGTGCTGGCGGCAATAGAATCAATAATGTCAAGGCTGAAGTCCTACAGGTTTGCGCCTGAAACAGGACTGGTGTTCTTTGTCGGTCACGTGGCAACCAGGGGCGATCAGACCGAGATGTACGTGAAGATTATTGAACCACCCGAGCCCATACAGACCTTCATGTATACATGCGATTCCTATTTTCACCTTGAACAGCTCAAGCAGTTCCTGGTTGAGAAGGAGATATACGGCCTCATAGTCATGGACAGGAAGGAGGCCACTGTTGGTTTCCTCAACGGCACGACCATACAGGTCGTCTCCAACGAGCAGTCCCTTGTTCCAAGCAAGCATCATCAGGGGGGGCAATCATCGCGACGGTATGAGCGGCTCATAGAGATCGCGGCCCATGAGTTTTTCAAGAAGGTTGGAGAAATCGCAAACAACGCCTTTATGCCGCTCATAAAGGACATCAAGGCTGTGTTCATTGGTGGCCCCGGAGCAACTAAGGAGTACTTCTTTGAAAAGGATTACCTCCGGAACGAGGTCAAGGCCAAGGTGAAGGACCTGCTGGACATTGGATATACTGATGAAACAGGGCTCAGGGAAATTGTTGAAAAAGCTTCTGAAACAATGAAGGAGATGCGAATAGCAAAGGAAAAAGACCTCATGAACAGATTCATGATGGAAATCAGGAAACCTGATGGCGGGCTTGGTGTCTACGGAGAGACGGCCATCAAGAATGCACTTGAGCAGAAGTCCCTTGATCTGCTTATTATTTCAGAGGATCTCAACAAGGTTCACTACAGGTACCGATGTCCGCAATGCGGAAACACCCGCGAACTTATGACCAAGCCGGACGGAAATGTCATCTGCGACAAGTGTTCAACGCCAATGGTACTTGAGGAGGAAGAAGATCTTGTGGAGGTTTTCTACAGGCTTGCGGACGCTTCGGGTGCAAAAGTTGAGATAATATCCGGAAACAGCGACGAAGGGAAGCTACTGCAAAAAGCATTCGGCGGAATGGCGGGCATTCTGCGGTATGTTCCAAAGGCGGCAAATCCGCCGCAGCAGTAGACCTAGTCGTGAAACTGGGAGAATATTCCCGCAACCCTGGCGAGCTGTCTCATTCCTTCATCAGGGCTGTGGATACCGCTCCATTTCTCCTCATCAAGAATATCTGAAACTGTGAATACTGCTGCAGTCCTGAATCTTCTGGCCTTGCCCACTGCAAACAGTGCCGCAGCCTCCATCTCAACTGTCAGGACACCCATGGATCTGTATTCCCTCACTTCCTCAACAGTCTCGGCATAGGGGAAATCGATTGTCCAGGTTGGTCCTGCCATAAATTTTATGCCTGCGCTTCTCATGCCATTTCGAAGAAAATTAACAAGGTCAGGGCTGGGATAGTCATAGAGTGCCGGAGGAAGTATGTGATGGGAAACGCCCTCATCCCTCACGGCTTTCCGGCAAAGGACAATGTCATTTATGTTCATCTTCAGGGACAGGCCGCCGGCAATTCCAAGAATTAGGAAGTTAACTGCCCCAAGGCTGTGAAGTTCATCTGCAACGGTCGCAGTCATTGCGGCTCCTGCTCCAGGCATCATCAGATACAGTGATCGTGCAGAATCTGAATAGTTCCTTACACTGACTGCATTCTTTTCACCATACGGTTCACTTACGGGCGTCAGCCCAAGATCTTCGGCGATCATTTCTGCAAGGGTTTTACTGTAAACAAATATGACATTTGCAGGTGAGGCCGGCATTCCTGCAGTGAATTCTGATGCCGCAAAAAGAGGGTGCTCTGCATGCTTCCTTGAATACTTCGGAAATTTCCTGGGGCTTATCCTGGCCATGAATTCACCGAAATCAGGAGGAAGTCCTCATCTTCTGCCCATTGGCTATGTCCACAACAAAGACATCCTTTAAAGATTTCATGGATCTCAATGGGATCATGTATCTTCCCTCCTTATCTAGAGGGAAATCACCATACCTGTTGGCGCCGGATGGCTTCACAAGAACGCTTTTTATTATGCCGGTCTCTGTGTCAACAATGATGTTGTCCACTGTGCCTATAAGCTCCCCCTCCACGGTCATGACAGACTTCTTCATAAGATCGGAGGAAAATTTGCGCATGGACATATGCTCTTCCATGTCAATCATGCTTAAGTTTTTTTGTGCACGGATGGGGACTACTGGTACAGTCCCAGATCCTGCAACTCCTTCCTCTTCTCCCTGACGCTCTTGCCCATTGATTCTGCCAGATTCTGGTAGAACTTTATTACCTCTTCGTCAACGGATGGTCTTATGATCTTAAGGGCGCTCACAAAGTGCTTCTGGGCCACCTCAGTTGCATCTGGGTTTTCCCTGTAGGCCACCATTCCAGCTTCCCTGCAGAGATTCTCAAGATCTGCACCCACGTAGCCGTCTGTCTTCTGGGCAATTTCCTTAAGGTTGACATCCTTCGCAAGCGGCATTTCCTTGGTATGGACCTGCAGTATCTTCAGCCTGGATTCTGCGTCAGGTGGGGGGATGTAAATGATCTTGTCAAACCTGCCAGCCCTCAGCAGTCCCGGATCAATTATGTCCGGCCTGTTTGTGGCTGCTAGCACTACCACACCCTGGAGTACCTCTATGCCGTCAAGGGAGGTGAGAAGCTGGTTTACGATCCTCTCCGTGACACCGGAATCACCATAGGAACCCCTTCTGGGAGCTATGGAGTCGATCTCATCCAGGAATACTATGGTGGGGGCAACCTGCTTGGCTTTCTTGAAAATCTCCCTGACAGCTTTCTCGCTTTCGCCCACCCATTTGCTCAGCACTTCTGGACCCTTGACAGATATGAAGTTGGCATTGCTCTCATTGGCAACAGCCTTGGCCAGCAGGGTCTTTCCAACTCCCGGAGGCCCGTATAGGAGGAATCCCTTCGCAGCTCTGATACCAAGCCTCTTGAAGACCTCGGGTTTTGAAAGTGGCAGCTCCACAGTTTCCCTCAGTTCAGATTTTACGCTGTCCAGACCACCTATGTCTGCCCAGGTAACATTGGGGACCTCCACGGTTACTTCTCTCAGGCTGCTGGGTTCAATGGACTTAAGTGCTTCCCTGAAATCATCTTCCTTTACCTGCATCTTTTCAAGGATCTCAGTGGGAATTGGCTTATCCAGATCGATCTCTGGCAGGTACCTGCGAAGGGCAATCATTGCTGATTCCCTGGCAAGGGCAGCAAGATCAGCTCCCACAAAACCGTATGTCAGGTTTGCGATCTCGTCAAGGAACTGGTTCTTGCGATCCTCATCCATTCCCAGGGGCATTCCCCTGGTGTGGATGGCAAGTATCTCCTTCCTTCCTTTCTTGTCCGGTACCCCAATATTGATTTCGCGATCAAATCTGCCAGGCCTTCTCAGTGCAGGATCAACTGCATCAATCCTGTTTGTTGCTCCAATAACTATGACATGACCGCGTTCCTTCATACCGTCCATCAGAGTGAGCAGCTGAGCCACGACCCTTCTTTCCACCTCTCCCTGGACTTCTTCCCTCTTGGGTGCAATGGAATCAATCTCATCAATGAATATTATGGATGGTTCCGACTCTTCTGCCTTGGTGAATATCTCCCTGAGCTTCTGTTCACTCTGCCCGTAATATTTGCTCATTATTTCCGGCCCGTTAATGGAGAAGAAATTGGCTCCAGCCTCGTTTGCAACGGCTCTGGCAATTAGTGTTTTGCCTGTTCCCGGTGGCCCATGCAGCAGGACGCCCTTGGGAGGGTGAATCCCCAGCCTCTCAAAGAGCTCAGGGTGTTTGAGCGGTAGTTCTATTATCTCCCTGACTCTTGAAAGCTGGTCCGACAGGCCTCCAATGTCCTCGTAACTTATCCTTGAAACGTCCTCCAGAACCTCGGATGCAGGCTCTTCCCTTATCTCTATCTTGGTATCCTCGCCAACCTCAACCGGTACCTTGGAAGGCTGGGATTTGATGACCTTGAAAAGCAGCCCGGAGTGTCCCGCGAGGGTCAGCCCCGGCACGCTTATGTTATCGCCCTCAAGCATTGGTCTTCTTATGAGGGCTTTCTGCACGAATTCGTTTATACCTTCTCCGAACTTCAGCCGCTGATCCTTCCTTATGATTGGCGCCAGAGTGATTCTCTTCCCCTCCTCCGTGCGCACCTTCCTGACTTTTACCTTATCGCCTATTGACGCACCGCAGTTGTTTCTCATGACGCTGTCAATACGCACAATGCCCTTGTTTTCATCCTCAGGCCTTGCCCTGTAAACTCTTCCCACGGTCTTCTTATCCTTTTCGATTTCCACAACGTCTCCAATTTCTGCGCCGAGAGCTACCCTGGATTCCTCGTCCAATCGTACCCTTGACATTCCCGGATCTGTTGAATTTGCCTCGGCAACCCTAAGTATGATGCCGTCACTGTAAGCCATGATCCCCGTATTCCGTCAACAGTATAAGAAAATTCCCAAAGACGGTCGATGCAGATATTAAAGGTGTGCGGATATTTGCATATTATTCCTCTCCTGAGGCAACAGGATTTGTTCCGTAGCTTATCCAGTCGCTCCAGCTACCGGCATACAGCCTGGGGGACCTTCCTGTCAGGATCAGGGCAACAAAATTTACGCATGATGTTACTCCGGAACCACAGTAGACCACAGGTTCCCTGGCAATTCCGGCATAGATCCTTTCCAGATCAACAGTATTGCGGATTTTTCCGGGTCTCTCCTGCACCGTGGTGTATTGGATGTTTATTGCCCCTGGAATGTGCCCGGCTCTGGAATCAATGGGCTCAAATTCACCCAGGTATCTTGGCCTGGCCCTTGAATCTATGATCTCCAGGGATTCAAGATTTCTCCTTATTTCATCCATATCTGCTATTCTGGTCAGGAATTTCCCGGCTGTTGGGAGAAATGTACCCTTGTCTCGTGCGACTCCTGGAAGCGTGGAAAGCTGGTAACCGCACTCTATCCAGCCGGTTATTCCACCGTCAAGTATTCTTGTGTTTTCATGCCCCATGCAGTTCATGAGGAACCAGAGCCTTGATGCCCCTGAAAGATCGTCATCGTAACATATGATCATGGAATCGGAAGAGATGCCGAAATTCCTGAGTTTCATTGCAAGAACGGTGAAATCCGGAAGTGGGTGCCTGCCGCCATGCTCTGATCTGCTGCCTGACAGATCTGCTTCCATGTCAAGCCTGAATGAACCGGGTATGTGGCCTTCCCGATACCTTTCCATGGCCTTCTCCGGATTGCCAAGGTCATACCTGCAGTCAATCACCACTACGCTGCGGTTCCCCATATTTTCGTGAAGCCAGTTGGGTGTCACAAATATGTCTTTGTACCCTGTCATATCACCATACATGAAATAATTGCTATAAATGTTTGATCTGACATGATAATGCCTGCAGGAGAAATTGAAAGTGTAATATCTCAATAATCTATGCACGTGCATGAATTCGGAACCGTTCCAATCAATCACTGAAATGATAGGCAATACACCAATGATCAGGATCAGAAAGCTGCTGAAGCCCAGATCTGCGGACGTCTATGCCAAACTGGAATGGTTCAATATCGGTGGGTCTGTAAAGGACAGGACTGCCCTGTCACTGATAGAAACAGCCGAAGCAGCGGGGGTACTGAGGAAGGGAAAGACAATTATCGAGGCAACATCTGGAAATACAGGGATCGCTCTTGCGATGCTGGGGGCGGCCAAGGGTTACGGTGTAACAATCGTCATGTCCGAGGGAGCAAGCATAGAGCGAAGGAAGCTGATCTCAGCATATGGAGCCGATCTTGTTCTGACACCCGTTTCAAAGGGAACCGCAGGTGCAATAGAGCAGAAAGAACGCCTCATCAGGGAAAACCCCGGGAAATTCGTTTCCCTTGACCAGTTCCATGATCCTGCCAACCCCTACGTGCACTTCAACACCACGGCACGGGAAATCCTGCGCCAGATGAACTGGAAGATCGATGCCATGGTAATGACAATAGGAACAGGCGGAACAAGCACAGGAATAGCCCTCAGGCTCCGGGAGGCACTCCCTTCCGTGAAAATCATAGGGGTAACGCCGAAGGTAGGAGTGAGGATAGACGGCATAAGGAATCCTGCTGAACCCAACCCATCCAGAAATGTGCGTCTTGATCTCATGGATGAGGTCATTGAGATCGACGATATTCAGAAAGCAATGTGCTTCGAGACTGGCAGGAGGGCAGCCAGGGAAGAGGGTCTTCTGCTGGGCATGAGCTCTGCCTGCGCACTCCACGTCTCCCTGGATGTGGCAGCGAAGATTGGCAGGGGAAAGAACGTTGTCACTCTCTTTCCCGACAACGGATTGAAGTATCTCTCCACAGAACTGTTTGAAGACCTTGGGCATGCACCGTGATGGAATATCCTCTGGCTTTTTCATTGCGTCTGGGAACATTTATTATTTTTCAGGCGCTTACCACTGGTGCCGCTCTCAAAATATGATGTCATTGTAGTAGGAGCTGGAATTGTAGGTTTGACTTCTGCGTATCATCTGAAACTGGATAATCCAGACCTGAAGATTCTTGTGGTTGACCGTGCACCCACATTTGCCCAGGGAAATACTGCAAAAAGCGCCGCCGGATTCAGGGACCTTTTCTCTTCCGACGAGAATTTTAAACTTTCCTCATCCACAATTTCACAGTACAGGAGCATACAGGATTCAGGTAAATTTGACCTTGGGATGAATTTTGTGGGATATATGTTCCTGATGGGCCCCAATGATCCGAGGAAGGATCTGCTGATGGAGCTGAGTGGTCGTACAAAAATTGAATTCCTTGACAGGGATGAACTTGCATCCTACCCGTATCTCTCCCTGAAGCCCTCAGGAGAATCTGCCGGTATAATGAATCTGCCCAGTATTGAATCTGCGGCCATTGGCAAGAATTGCGGAATAATAGAGCCTGAACTGATAGCACAGTACTACTATGATGAATGTGTCAGGATCGGCGTTGAATTCAGTTTTTCCACAGAGGTTGCATCATTCAGGCTCCAGCCTGTCAACCCTCTTGATTTCCCCGGTGAGCCGTTCCTCTGGCAGGACAAGATACTCAGGACAATCGAAACAAACCGTGGGAATTTCACAGCAGACATATTCATAGCAGCCACAGACGCATGGACAACGGCGCTTCTTGATCCAACCGGCATTGACTGCCACATCAGGCCAAAGAAAAGGCAGATATTTCAGACTGGAGGGAAGGAGGTGGAGAAAGTCCTCTTCGGATGGGAGAGAAACAGTGACGGTGTGCTTCCATTCACAATTGTCCCTTCCCGTGGAGTATACATCAGGCCAGCCCCAAGATTCCGTTCACTCTGGCTGGGGGTTGCGGATGATTATAACAGGGATTTTTCATTCACTGAGAATCCCGAGGCTGAGAGAAGTTTCTACGATTACAGCGTATCACAGATCATCACTTCCTACTTCCCCTCCCTTACAGAACAGAAGGTTACTGGAATGTGGGCCGGGTATTATTCATACAATACCGTGGATAAGACGCCATACATATTCCGGGACCTGAACATAATTGTGGCAACTGGAACCAGCGGCAGTGGCATACTGAAGGGGGATGCCATAGGGCGTGTTGTATCGGCTCTCTATTCCGGGAAGGAAACTGCCAGGCTTCATGGAGGGCAAGAAATTAAAGTTGAATCCCTTGGGGTGCACAATCGCAGCGCGGCAAGCGAAAATCTGGTTCTCTAGGCAATGATCGACCCGTTGGAATCTGTAAGGAACCTGCATTTCTCATCGCTGCCTGATATTACGGAAGCATATGTTGAATAGTCAGCAATGTCAAGGGAATGGATCATTCCGGACACAATTTTCCTGTATTCCTCAAGAGTAATCCTGAGTGCTGAAAACTCAAGTCTTGCCCCCCTCATGGGTACAACCACGTGCCGCATGTTCTCCTGATCAAATACGCGCTGGTAATCACGCAGGGTGCCTTTTTCCAGTTGCCCTGAGAAATTTTGAGTCTCATCCGGCGGGATGGCCAGGAATATCTTTCTCTCGAAAGAGAATAGATCCATGCTGTTCCTGACAGGTACGCCTGTATACCGATTTGAGAATGTTACGTGATGGCAGGCGCTGCACAATGATATGAGATTTTTGAAGGAATCGTTCCCGCCGTCCTTTCTTGGCACAATGTGATGCACTTCGAGATCAAAATGCACCTTATTGTAAAGATCTGCAGAATCAACCTGGGTGAATGTGCCTTTTCCACAGACCCTGCATCGGTAATCGTCCCTCAACAGGACTGCTTTTGAAATAGTCTGCCATGGTACGTTCTTTCCCCTGCTTTCCCCTCTGGGATCAAAATCCTCAACCTGCGCAATCCTGAACATGCTGGAAACATCCATCAGGCGTACATGGGGAAGCCTCGGAATATCCTTAAAAACACTCTCCTGCAGGGCTGGATGTTCTAGCATTACTCTTTCCTATGGCATTACGGCAATTAAGCGTTTTCCATGAAGAATTCCTGGGCCTCCTTGCCGAATCTGTCACCATCAGGCAACTTTTCCGGGCTTTTTCCCCAGATAAATTTCTCCTTTCTTCCCTCAGTGAATTCCTCTATGACGGATCGATCCTGGCTCATGAGTACTATGCTGGGGCCGGTATCCGCAGTATAATGCAGTGCAGAATTCTTTTGCGTGAATTCCTTCAGGTCGTTGATTATGGAAAGACTTTCAGGTATCTGTATAAAGTTCCCGGTGGAGAGGATAACGGAGTTGAGTTTGAACATTTCATCCTGTGCCCTGGTCAGGAGATTTTCAATGGAGAATCCATTCTGTATTTCCTCAAGAATCCTGTCAAATTTCTCAGCCTCCCACCTGCCGTAAAAAGGGGATGATTCTGCCAGCGTGTGGGCATCATCCGTAAGCCAACCTGAGGGCATGGGGAATGCGCCGAAGTGGATCTTCTTCTGGTCAACGGGAAGCCGGATGCCATGGCATTCTTTCTCGTTTATATAGGGATACGATAACCACATGGACACGCCACCCGTGACCGATCTGGTTCCGGACCCGGAAACAAGCCTTGCCAGCCTGGATACAAGTTCATCATTCCTGGCAGCGGTTTCTTCCAGTGCACAGGATGTGATCGATCTCGCCACGGCTGCAGCCACCGCTGCTGATTCTCCCAGACCCTTTGCATTATCATATTTTCTTATTCTTCTGATATAGAAAAGGAATGAACCTGTTATACCGTAAAGGCTCTTGAAGAACGAAAGTGCCTTTCGTGCACGATCCTGATACTTCCTGTCGGTGGAACCATCAAGGGAAACCAGGTCTGATGCAGGTTTCTCGATGTATTTGCAGTATGATACAGCGTAACTGAAATCGGTGAGCAATGATATAGAAGGAAAATTTGCAATATTCAGTGATCGGTCGAAATAGCCCAGGAACTTCTCAAGACCTATTATGGGATAACCGTAGCCCACACCAGTCTTTTCCGATTCCAGATTTGCGGTACCTACTGCAGCTTCCCGCCATATGCCAAGCCTGATAAGTTCCCGGTGAATCAGGTCTCCCAGTTCCTTAGGATCGGACATGCTTATCATTTACTTAACGTAATCAAGTATTTGTTCCCTTGTTTTCGTATAATCCAGATTATCGAAGGCTCTGATACCAAATTTTCCACACTCCTCTAAAGAGTAAGACATCATTATCCTGTAACGGTCCAGCTGGTCGGCCAGTCTCTTTCCGGGGGAATTGAAATGTGTATATTGCTGTCTCTCATTGAGGCGCTTTGCATTCAGGTCCCTATCAGAGATGTATATGTAGAGCGGGGTGATTTCCGAAAGAACATTTTCATCAAGTTGCGAGGGTACAAAATACAGGGTTTCAAGTATGAGGGACTCGCCATTGGCAATGGCGCGCTTCAGCACTGCGTTTGTCCCACTGTTGATAACTCTAGCCTGGTCAAGGAACCCTTTCAGAACTGTATTCTGTGATTCCGACCCATAGGTCTTCCATGCATCATAAACACTGACCTGCAGAACCTCAAGATCGGGGCAAACCGGCCTGACAAATTCCCGAAGATAGTCACCGGAAAGTACAAGGTCAATGCCAAGTTCTCTTGCAATGTATCCGGATATGCTGGATTTTCCAACACCCGGTATACCTCCCATAAGGATGATCTTTGCTCTCCTGTCTGAATGATTCATTGATCCGGCCATCTTTTCATCAAATCCCTTGAATCTATTATCTCTGTTGACTGGGAGATAATGTCAAGTGCCTCATAATAAATTCTCTCAGAGTAACTGGAAACGGCATCTGAAACCACAATGGGCATTATTCCGTGATCAAGGCCGGACAGGGCACTCCTCAATATTGCTGTTTCAGTGTGAAAACCCATAATTAGGGCATACGTTGTCTGATTTCTACCAAGAAGATCAAGGAGGGTAGAGCTGCTGAAGATATCGTCGTTTTCTGTTCTTATTGAATCACTGATTCTTCCCAACATTGACGCAAACTGTGAATCAAAATCTCGGTCAAGAACAGATTTTGGTGCCTTTCTTTGCAGTCTCCTTTCTGCCTTCATCTGTCTGTATGTCTTGAAACCGTCCTGAGGATTGGACGTTAAGACGTGAATCACGGGAATTTTATTTTTTTCTGCAAGATTATGCAGGTAGGTCGCAGCATTCAGGAATTCAAGTTTGCTGAACACATCCCTGAAGTGGTCCGGTGTGAGATTTATGGCAACAATGGCAGTGTCTGCTGGAGTAATATGCTGGACAATATTGAAATCAGTACCAATCTCTGCCATGACCACCGGATACTGCGACTGAATTTTATAATTTCTTTTGTAATCTTCAGAGAGGAGAAGATTTGCAAACGAAGAATCTATTGGAAACGACCATATGCATGGGGCAAACCCAAGGGCAGTGGGGAATTTAAACCTCATAAACCCGATAATAAGGGTGTGAAATGGAATAAGACCTTTGGATATGATGATGAAGGCACCATAGGTGAAGCAGGAACCCCCGATACTTTAGCATGGAGAGGAAGTAAGTAATTGGGAAATTACCAAGCTTCGTTCGAGATTTTATACTGGAGATACAAGACGGCGACAACTATGCTGTCTAGGCATATGCCAGAAACATAGGTCTATCGCACTTAGTATGAGGAAAGCCAATACTCTCTGAACTAATCCAGCTTATGTTTTCTCACTAAATCTGTTAGATCCTTTAACATTGGGAAACGAATTTTTATAATTAAAGGTTCCATCAAGTGTGTTGCACAATTCA
>DAJC01000065.1 GCA_002498845.1 Thermoplasmatales archaeon UBA509
GTTAATCAGGGGAAAAGATAGGATATAACGAATGGGAAATCATGGAGGGGTGCCTTCAGGACGTGGCAAACAGGACTTCCGGTTCGTTGCACATGCAGGTCAGTTTTACACCATGAAACCAAAACCTATGGGTGGCCGCGGCCATGAGGTTATCAAAAACATCAACAGGAAAGAATTATAAGCAGTTTTTAAATGCACCTTTATTCGTGATGTTAAATGGTAGATGTTAAGAAAGTGCCGCCAGATATGCTGCTGAAAAATCTGGCAGAAACGTTCAAGGGAGACAAGAGAGTGGAAGTACCTGAATGGGCTTCATATCTCAAGGCAGGAATACACAGGGAGAAATCATGGGAAGACCCGGACTGGTATTACAAGAGGCTGGCTTCCACCCTCAGGAAGGTTTATCTCAACGGGCCCATAGGCATATCCAAACTAAGTGAGGAGTACGGAGGAAGGGTTGACAGAGGTTCAATCAGTTACCATCCTGCCAAGGGGAGCCGCTTCATAGTCCGCAAAATGCTTCTTCAGCTGGAATCACTGGGTTACGTCAAGAAGGACAGAAAGGGGAGAATGGTTTCTCCGCAGGGCTCGTCCGTCCTTGATAAGGCATCAAAGGAGGTTATGAAGAGCCTGGCGCAGTCAAATCCATCTCTCGAGAAATATCTTTAAGTGATGGGGAATGGACAGCGACGATGAGCTTGAGGAACTGAGAAGAAGAAAACTGCTGGAAATGCAGAGAAATTCGCAGGAACAGCAGGAAATTGAAGAACAGAGGAGAATGCAGGAGGCCGAGAAGGCCAGAAAGCAGCAGATTCTCAGACAGATACTTGCTCCGGACGCGAGAGAGAGGCTGGCGAATGTGAGGCTCGTGAGACCAGACCTTGCTGAGAACGTCGAGAACCAGCTGGTGCAACTTGCATCAATGGGCAGGATTAACCGCCTGCTGACCGACAGTGACATAAGGGACATACTGGCAAAACTCACAGAGAAGAAAAGGGAAACAAGAATAGAGAGGAGATAACATTGAGCAGAAACAAGGAACTTGGAAGAAAGATCAGGCTGATGAAGAAAGTAAAGGAAAACAGGCGAGTTCCAGGCTGGGTAATGATGAAAACCGACAGGAGAGTAACCACGAACCCAAGAAGAAGGAACTGGAGAAGGGGCAATCTTAAACTGTAGGTGAAACAATGGTAGAAAATGAATATTCCAGTGAAACCATAATGAATATACCACTCAGGGGAACCAGAGATTCCTCAAGGTCCAGAAGAGCGGATACGGCCATATCCATGATAAGGGCGTATGTCTCAAAGAACACGAGAATTGAGGAAACAAAGATATGGATAGATTCCAGAGTGAACGAAGATATATGGAAAAGGGGCAGGGAAAATGTTCAGTCAAAGATCACTGTAAAGGTTATTAAGCTCCAGGATGGAACGGCTGAAGTATTGTTGCCCTGATTAAATGATTAGAAAAACATCTATTCTTAGAAGTAATTTTATAGGCGTATATGCCCGCGTCTGGGAAGACGTGGCATTCGTGCCTGTGCCAATCGAAGATGATTCTCTCAGAGATATTGAGGAAGGGCTTCAGGTTCAAACTGAGAAGATACTCATAGACAATTCCAATCTCATAGGAAGCCTTATGGTTCTCAATTCAAGGGGCATCATACTTCCTGTAAACAGCGAGAAGCTGGATCTCGATCTGGCATCGGGCAGGAACATTCTTTATCTTAAGGACCGCATAAATGCTGTGGGGAATGACATAGTCGCAAACGATCATGCGGCAATGGTGCACAGGGGATACACGGCATCCTCAATAAAGAAAATAGCCGATACGCTTGACGTTGAGGTCGTGAAGGGAACCATTGGGGGGATAAAAACGGTGGGATCCGCATCGGTCCTCAGCGCCAAGGGAATGCTTGTAACTCCGGACGCTGATGAGGAGGAAATGAAGTTTCTTTCCGATCTTTTCAAGGTCCCGGTCAAATCCGGAACGGCAAATTTCGGGAACATGTATGTGGGCTCATCAATACTTGCAAACAGCAAAGGCGTTCTGGTTGGCAAGGATACCACACCTGTTGAAATTGGCCGAATAGATGATATCCTGTCCTGATGGCAGTAGCTATGCTGTGTGCAGGCTGGATATATCAGTTATCTCGGCTTATGGAAGCTTACCGCAATTCATCTGTTCCTGAGTTCCGATATCCTGAAGATGGGATGAAGTTCAACGCCGTTTTCTGACAGGAGTTCCTTTCCGCCTTCTTCACGGTCCACAACGCAGTATGCCCTCGTGGCGATCCCGCTAGATTCCCTTATGAAGTTCACTGCCTTAAGGACTGAGTTTCCGGTTGTAACCACATCCTCAATTATATCCACTCTCTCATCAGGCACTATCTCTCCTATATTCAGCTTGCCTGTGCCGTGCTTTCTTTCCTTTCTTATGATCACATAGCGAATTTTTCCTGACAGGGATGTGGACACGAGCAGCGGAACAGCACCAAGCTCCATTCCAGCGATCACCTTTGCAGCTACCATCTGGCTGAAAATTTCACCGATTGCCTCCACGACCTGGGGATCTGTGGCTGCATCCTTGATGTCCACATAATAATCAGACTTCTTGCCGGAAGTGAGCACAAATTCACCAAACTTTACCGCGCCAAGCTCCAGAAGCCTATTTCTCAGAAACTCTTTCCTGCTTTCCATCCAGGGGTAATAATTTAAAGCCTTAATTAAATACCCCACGGCAGGTCAATTCCATTGAACAGTTACGGGAAAAGGATTCTTGCAGTTACTGGAACAGGTTCATTCCTTTCAGTCATAAATTCCTCATCACTTCTCATAGCAATACCCGCCATTATCCGGAGCCTCCACGTAAGCTTCTTCATGGCAATATGGATCATCGTTGTCTATTCACTTGCATTGACCGTCCTGACTCCTGTCCTTGGAAAGTACTCTGACATAATAGGAAGAAAACGCCTCTACTCCTCCGGTTACATTGTGTTTTTCATTGGTTCACTGATATCCTCCATAGCCACAGGGGGAGACGTGCTTCTGGCAGGGCGTGTTGTCCAGGGAATAGGTGGTGCACTTCTCTTCTCAAACAGCCTCGCAATACTCACAGACAGTTTCGATGCGGCTGAGCTTGGTGAAGCCATGGGCATAAACGCCGCAATTGTAGCGCTGGGGACATCCATTGGCCCCCTCGTTGGCGGGCTGCTCACGGAATTCAACTGGCGATATATATTCGTATTCAACATGCCCATTGCCATATATGGCTTTATAGCATCAACCGTAACAATAAGGGAAATACCCAGAAAGATTTCTGCCCACATTGACCTTCGTGGGGCAGTGCTCCTGTCCCTCACGATTGTTGTAGCAATTGTTCTTATGACAGTCCTGCCGGGAATATCATTAAGATCCTGGATATTCATAAGCCTGCTTGTTGCACTGGTACTGTTTCTCTCGCTGTTCTTATATCAGGAAAGTTTATCCCGGCGCCCCATAATTGATCCAACCCTATTCAGGATCAATGCGTTCAGGGACTCCATAATCGCACTGGTGGGAGGCTCAATCGCAAGATTTTCGGTGCTCTTCTTACTCATACTGTTCCTGCAGGGCCCCCTTGAAAAGGATCCACTCACCGCAGGGGTACTGGTAATACCCTTTGCCGGTGCCATGGGTATTTTCAGCTTTCTTTCAGGTTACATCAAGGGAAAACTGTCCCCGTCCGGCATGGAATCACTTGGCCTCATGCTCTCTGGCCTTGGTGCCCTGTTACTTGCGGCCGTTGCCTTCAGGGCATCAGATTATGCCCTTCTTGGCATGGCAATGGCAGTGGCTGGGGCTGGCAGCGGGCTTTTCTACACGCCCAACAGCACTGTGACCATGCTGTCCGTTCCTCCCGGGAAGAGGGGAGAGACTGCAGGCGTGAGAACCCTTATGCTCAATCTTGGGTCTGTCCTTGGCCTTACAATTGTTTTTATGGTGATCTCAGCCTACGTGCCGGGATCCATTGTTGATTCAATATTTCTTGGGATAACAACGCCTGCGGTTGAAAATTTCACGGGGGCATTCATCCACGCAACACAGATAGCTTTCATAATTGCTGCAGTATTCTCGCTTATCCCTGTTCCACTGGTGATGCGTTCCAGATTGAAGCGGAAGCTGTCAGACAGAAGATGACAGACGCTGGATCACATAAGTCAAGGCTTTTGTAGGTTTGCTATGCACAAAAATTATATATTCATTTTATTATCTTATCAGACATATGGGCGACATAGTTGATCTTTTGTTCAAGTCCGCCATGGATAATGTGGAGGCGGAAAAGCATGTGCAGTCCCAGGATGAAGAATTTTTATCACCCGAAGACAGGGAAATCGCTGAGATAGCCAACAGGCTCAGGGTAAGAATAAAGATAATAGGCTGCGGCGGCGGAGGCTCCAACACCATAAACCGGCTGGCCGGAGAAGGCATTGCCGGTGCGGATCTTGTGGCCCTCAACACAGATGCAAGCCACCTTTCCACCATAAGGACAAGATACAAGATGCTCATCGGCAAGAAGAGGACAAGGGGGCTGGGGACCGGCGCAATACCGCAGATAGGTGAGGAAGCTGCAATGGAAGACCTTCCCGCAATCCAGAAACTGGTTCAGAGGACTGACATAGCCTTTGTCACCTGCGGTCTTGGAGGCGGAACAGGCACAGGTTCAGCTCCTATTGTGGCCAAGAGTGCAAAGGATGCTGGTTCACTGGTGATCTCAATAGTCACATTGCCCTTCACGGCCGAGGGAAGAATAAGAATGGAGAATGCGGCTGCGGGGCTTGAGAAGATATCGCAGTATTCAGACACAGTCATTGCCATTCCTAACGACAAGCTTCTGAAGGAGGTCCCAAAGAAGCCAATAACAGAGGCCTTTGAGTACGCAGATTCAGTGCTCTCCGAGGCTATGAAAGGCATCACGGAACTCATTACAAAGACAGGGCTCATAAACCTGGACTACGCTGACATAAGGACAATAATGAAGGACGGCGGCGTAGCAATGATTGGAATTGGCGAGGCTGCAGGCGGGTCCAACAGGGTAATGTCGGCAGTCAATGACGCCATCACATCGCCACTTGTGGAGGCCGACATATCCGACGCAAAGAACTGCCTCATAAGGGTCATAGGGGGCCCAAGCATGACAGTGAGCGAAGCAGAGAATGCAATGGCCGAGATACAGAAACGCATAAACAGGGATGCCAGGATCATATGGGGCGCCAATGTTGATCCGGAAATGGGAGACAGAATCCGTGTGCTTGTCCTGCTTACAGGGGTTAAATCTCCATACATGATATCCGGGTCCAATGAGGCAAGGAACATAAGGAAGCTTCTTGGGGACATCAGCGAGGATTCAGGAATAGACATGGTGTGATGCCGGAAACGGCACCCCCATGGAAATGATTTTTAACCCACTGTCCATCTTCTCAGGGTATAATTGGAATCGAAACTTGTTGTAGCGCTGGATCTCATGAAGGAGAGTGACCTGATTGAGATGGCAGCTAAGATTGGATCCATGGTATTTGCAATAAAACTGAACTGGCCTGCAATACTTCTGTCAGGATCCAGAATAATCAGGGATGTGTCTCGCTATTCACGTGTCATATGTGACTTCAAGGTTGCGGACATACCAAACACAAATTCCCTCATAACGGAGAAAGCGCTTGAAATGGGAGCATGGGGGATTATCTCCCACTCATTCACGGGGCACGATTCCCTTCGCGCTGTAATTGAATCCGCAGGCGACATGAAGGTTTTTTCTGTTGTCTCAATGAGCCATCCCGGATCAGCGGAATTCATAAACCCGAATACAGACAGGCTTGTGGAAATGTCAGTCCGTGCCGGTGCAGCAGGCTTCATAGCACCGGGAAACAACCCTGCAGAAATAGCCCGGATCCGAAAGATGGCTCCGGGAAAGATCATAATGACCCCCGGCGTGGGAGCGCAGGGGGGGAAGGCAGGGGACGCAATACGTGCAGGCGCAGATCTTGTCATTGTGGGAAGATCGGTATACACATCCGCTGATCCTGTTAAACAGGTGGGCAATCTCAACATGGAGATTGATTCCTCAGTTTAGCGGGTAAAATCCGCCAAAGTAGAGCAGCAGTATTATTGGCAGGACTACCAGGACCAGCATCACGTAGAATGCCACATAATATACGCGCATTGCCCTTCTTATGTCACCGACGGAAGGATCAAACCCACTTTCATTCATCACGTAATGGCCAACTCTCTCCATTCTCAGGTTGAGCGATGCTGCCATGGCACCTATGACCCATCCCTCACCGGGGCTGTCAGTGGCAAGCCTCATGGCCTTGAAGGGCATATTGCTCACTCTGTAGTTCAGGAACTCTGAACCCAGCAGTATGAGAAATGCAGATACCCGCGCGGGAATGTAGTTCAGCATTGTATGGAATACTGCCGGCCAGTGCCCGAAATAAAAGTTCCTGCGATTTTTCTGCCCAACCATGCCGTCAAGGATATCGACCACCCTTGCCACCAGTGATCCTATGATCCCCAGTACTGAAAAATAAAACAGGGGTGAGACCACCTCATTCAGCAGAGTGTTGGATATTGTCTCTATCACAGCTGAAGCTATATGGGGGGAATCCTGGCCTGATAGATCTCTTTTCACTATGTGAGATGCATACACAGCAGCATCCTCAACAGCACCGCTCTCCAGAGATGTGATTATGGGATTGACCTTATCGCTCAGGCTGGTTATGGAAAAAAGCCCCTTGAACAGGATAATGCCAACGATTGCCTGAATAATCAGCACTCTTGAAACTAGTATGAGCAAACCGGTGAATGGAATGGCAAAAAGCACAGAGATGAATATTGCAAAAAAGGCTCCTGCAGCCATACGGTGGCTGTAGGTTCTGAAAAACGTCTCAAAGAAAGTTGAGACCCTGCGGATAAGCGTCACAGGACTGAGATATTTCCTGGGATCGCCAAAGACGAAGTCAAGCACTACTGCCCCGATAAGGACGGTGATGGTGATTTCAAGGGATGCAGGATTCATGACAAGGTTCTCTTTATTACGTCAAGATCGATGCTCTCAATAAAAGCTTTGGTGAATAAGTCTATATTTTTTTCCATTTCGCTTTCGTAATCCATCTTAACTGGCATACCTGAAAGCAAAGAAAGGATATTGTTGTGTTCAAGAACGCCGTGAATATTGGTTCCCATGACATTTCCAGATTCCGATACTGCGCCTTCCGGACCGTGATCTGTCAGGAGAAACGGCCTTGATCCTGTGGTGACCGTTCCATAATGAATCTCGTATCCCTTCCTCATAGCCTTGTTTGCCCCGTCGTTATAAGGTCCATAAAGCACAGTCCTCACTGTTTTCTCTCTGCCATATACTGTACTTGTATCCAGAAGCCCAAGTCCTGTCAGTGATTTTCCACACACCTGTATTCCAGCTGGATCTTCAATATTATTTCCAAGCATCTGAAAACCGCCGCATACGCCAAGAATCTTCCCACCGGCCGAAGCATGATGCCGGATTATATCCGCAAGTCCTGTTTTTAAAAGGAATTCCATATCACTCTCCACATTTTTTGATCCCGGCAGCAATAGGGATCTGCAACCGGCTGAGTAATACTGTTCTGGCGAGGTTATATACGTGAATCCCACGCCAGATGTTATGAGGGGATCAACATCACTGTAATTCTCCATCTGAGGATAGCGTATGACACATATTCTACCACCCGGCGATCCCGACTCCCCATAATCGAGGGAATCCTCTCCAGGAAGTCTGAAGGGAGTAAATGGCATGACACCTATAACCTTCTTCCCGGTGAGTTTTTCAATATCTTCAATGCCGCTCTTCAGCAGATCTGCCGATCCCCTCATCTTGTTAATAACGATCCATTTGAGGAGATCCGGCCTCTGCATCAATTTCACAGTACCATATATGGAGGCAAAGACTCCTCCCCGTTCTATATCTGCAACAAGAACCGCAGGTGTGCCATATATTTCTGAAACAAACATGTTGGCCAGATCCCGCTCGAAAATATTGATTTCAGCTGGAGAGCCTGCACCTTCTGCCACAATAAGATCGAACTTTTTTGCGAGATAATCCAGCGATGATTTAACAACGTTCTTTCCCTCAGAGGAAAGGAATTTTCCGTAACTCTTCTGATCCATGGTTCCCATGCTCTTCCCGAGAACTATGACCTGTGACCTTCCATTGCCCTCAGGTTTCAGCAGGATTGGATTCATCTCCTTTTCAGGCTCTGTTCTGGAAGCTCTTGCCTGAAGCCATTGTGATCTTGATATCTCATATCCTCCCTCTATGGATACGGAGTTCAGTGACATATTCACAGACTTGAAGGGGCTCACCCGAAAGCCCAGATCAGAAAAGTACCTGCAAAGGGCCATGGCAATGGTGCTCTTACCGGAGCTGGATGAAGTTCCAACCACCTGCAGGATACGGGGTCTGTTTTCCATAAATGCTGAATTGCAACGATGTATAAAACTGCCTCAAGATACATCAGCGCCATAGACGCATTATCAGGCCATTCGGGATGGTCTGCCGGCCTGCATGTTTCATCACAAGAGCTGGTTTGCTCTATATTCTCACAGGTTATGGCAGGTCAGAAAAGTTTCCTCATATGGTACATACTTCAGGGAATTTTTTACGAAAGTTATTTATTGGGTGCTGGCATTCACACTAAGCTTCTACGCTGATTGGTCCATATGAGTGAGCTTCTCGATGAATTTGAAGGAAAAAGGGAGGTTATTCGGCAAATAGTGGAAGAGCACATCAAGAAAAGAGATGAGGCTGCTGCCGAAAGCCATAGATATGCTGAGGAAAGAGATATTCTTAACAACAAGGTTCACGAGATGCGTGATGAGGTTAAGAAAAAAATAGCCGAGAAGAACGAACTCATAGAACAGGTCCAGAAACTCCGTGCTGAAAAGGAGGAACATTATGCGAACCTCTCTGAACTGAGGAAAGATTACAGGAAAGTCAGGCAGGAGACAAATGTTGAAGGCGTTGACAAGCAGAGCCTCAGATTGAAGGAAAAGGAACTTCAGCGCCTGGAGATCAAGCAGCAGACCACCGAGCTGGGCAAGGACGAAGAGAAGAAAGTTGTCCACGAGATAAGGAAGCTTACCAATGAGATAAAGCAGATAAAGCAGATCAGGGAAAAGGAGCTTGAAAGTAACGACGCAGTAAGAGACCTGAACCAGAAGATAACTGCTGAGAGGAAAGCCGGCGAAGCATTAAAGGTCCAGATTGATGAAATTTCATCAAGGATAACAGCACTGAGTGACGAGATCAACAAAGACCTTCAGGAACTGGATGAAACAAGGAAGAAAGCTGACGAGTACCACGAGCTCTTCATCAAGTTCAGCCAGGAATCCACAAAGGAGCATGAAGCATTTATCCAGGCCAAGAACGATCTCAGGGATCTTGAGAAGGTAATTTCAAGCCTGCGTACCAAAACAAGGGCGACTAAGAAGAAGGAGAAGGAAGGCGAGCTGCAGAGCAGGGCAACAGAACTCTTTGAGAAGTTCAAGAATGGCGAACAGCTCACAACGGAGGACCTGCTCATTTTACAGAAGGCAGGATTCCTTTAAACTCATATTTATAACTGGATCATGGAGAGTTTTCTTCCTCAATGACGTCAGACGACAGGGATACATTATAAACCCTGGAATTGCTCTGAAGTTTGAGCTGTGGAGCCAGGACGCTTTCATGCACCTCGCACGACTTATCTATTGAGGTCCCCTTCATTATGACAGATTTTACAAGTTTTGAACCGTCATTTACCTTCACGTTGTCCATGAGGATGGAATCCTCTATGACAACATTATCACCGATCTGAACATTGTCGTAGATTGCGCTTTTCCTTATGACTGTTCCCTTGCCTATCTTCACTGACGATCCTATATATGTTGGCCCCTGAATATCAGCCCCTCTGATGTCCTTCATGAAACTGTTGATTATGAGCTTCCCTGAAAGATTCTCACCGTTCATGGCAGTGCCATATTTCTCCGTCATGAGCTGATTTGCCCTTATCATGTCATTTGGCCTTCCGGTATCCAGCCATGTCCCCTCGCCTATGTACCCGTGTATCTTGATTCCTTCACCCAGAAGCAGGGGGAAGAGCTGCTTTGCGAAATCATATGGCTGTCCTGCTGGAATGTAGTCAAGTATCTCCGGCTCCATAATGTAAAGGCCTGCATTTATAAGATTGGAAAAGGCCTGGTCAGGAGTGGGCTTTTCGAGGAATCTGGTAATCAGGTTGTCCTTCATCTCCACTATGCCGAACTGTGAGGGATCTTCCACTGTTGTCAGGACAATTGTGATCTTTGCCTTTGATTTCCGGTGGAAATCCACAATCTTCGCCACATTGAAGTCTATGAGCGTGTCCCCGCTTCCAACCACAAATGTGTCGTCAATGAACTTTGATATGAGCTTGATGCTGCCCGCTGTTCCGGCAGCCTCTTTTTCCACTGAAAAAAGTATATTCTGGTCAGACTGCTTGAACTGCAGGACACCTTTAATCAGTGATTCAAATTTGTAGCCTGCAGTTATGATTGCATCCTTTATTCCTGCTTCATAATAGGAATCCAGGACATATCCTATGCACGGCTTTCCGGCAATGGGGACCAGCGGCTTGGGGATGGAGTATGTTATTGGTCTCAGCCTTGTGCCCTTGCCTCCTGCCATCACAACAGCTTTCAGTGACATAGATTAATAGCATTAATTTGAACATTAATTTTGCGGCTACAGGAATAGACTATCTGCATAGATATGTGCACCAGGCAAAAACTTTGTGTGCAGCCTGGAGAAATATTAAATTCACCGCGTGCATCAGTATCACGCTATGAACAGATACATAAGCCTGCTTCCTTACTGGTTCCTGAATTTCACCATAGGTTTCGGGTGGTTCACTCTTTCACCTATACTCCCGGATCTTTCAACACATTATGCCGTAGGTGCTGCATCAATATTGCTTCTCATATCATTGTACGGCTATACAATGGTGGCATTCGCACTTCTTTCGGGGTATCTGTCGGCTAAATATTCCATAAGAATTTCCCTCATGATTTCTGCTTCCCTGTCAGTTGCAGGGCTCATCATAAGGTCCGTTTCACCAGATTATGCGGTGCTCTTTCTGGGCCAGATCATTGCTGCCTCTGCATACCCCCTGGCACTTGGCCCTGTTGGGGCTCTGGCCCAGTCCATAAACAGAGAAAGGGCCAATACTGTTGTTGGAGTCAGTGTTGGGATACTGTTTCTTGGCATGTCTGCTGGTGCGCTCCTCACTCCATACTTCTTTGCATTGCTTAAGGACAGCATATCCGGCATATTCCTTCTGGACGCTGTCCTTGCAATGGCTGCCCTTGTCATTCTTCCGCTGGGATCAAGAACATATCCAAGGGAATATGCCGGCAGGTCCCTTCGTGGGTCATTCCGGCCGGGGATGATCAAGAACTGGTACGTTGGTCTGATCATATCGGCATTCTCTGTTATGTTCGGAGGGATCGCCTCATCAGCCCTGATAAATCATCATGTAAGCACAAGCAGTGCTCTGGCCTATGGCGGTGCAATGTCGGGTCTGGCATTCCTTGGGTCTGCTCTGGGGGCCATAATCCTGCCTCCCCTGTTTGAGAGAATCAGGATGATACGTGCTGGAATGGTTATCACCTCCGCCCTGTCTCTGGTTTCTATCTTATTTTTGACATATTTTCTTGCATTCACATCTGTAATAAGTGTGCTGCTGGTATCATTCTTCATGTTCGGCTTCTTCGGCAACGCCTTCTGGTCCATGGCAATGACTTCCACAACCAGGTACGTTGAGGACCCTGCGAAGGCCGGCTTCTCAACGTCCATGTACAGTGTGGCAACAAATCTTGGAGTAGCTCTGATTCCAACGTTCTTTGGGACGTTCTTCCTGGCTTCACCGGCATACGGGATGATCATAACGTCTGTCCTTGTGGCTGCTGCGTTTATACTTTCATTTTTCCTTATTGCAGGGCGGATGGCCTCCAGATCTCCAGAAATGACCGCAGGTTAGAATGTAACAGATGAATATGTCTGACAACATTTATATATAATACTTGCCATAAGGCTATAAAGTTAATCATTATGTCATCACTGATCTATCCAGCCGCAATAGAACCATATGCTGTGTACATAACACTCCTGCTGGGCTTTGTTGATGGCCTCCTGTTTGGGCTCGCAATCAAGAAGGCCCTTGTTTCTGTTGTTCTCATAGTGGTGGCGTTCATCCTGGCTTCATTCCTTGGTCTTACGTTTATCCCGAGCCTCCAGACCTCACAGATATACTCGTCTCTTTCAGCATTCTTCAGCCAGCTCAACTTTGGAACAATTGGCGTTACATTCTCAATTGTTCTGTTTGCAATAGGTTTCGGTATAGGCATATGGAAGGGATGATGGTAGCCAACCTGCTATTGCTCCCTCCTGAGGCCCTTCCGTGAGGCGCTTTGAGGAGTGCCGGGAACCGTTTCATCATTTCAGGGTCACGCCATATAACGTACCTTTTAAAAGTGTAATGGTAAGAAATTGCCAAAAATATGGTCATTATCAGTATATACTGGTGGAATGGTGCTTGGAAAAGTAGTATGAATGGAGAGATTCAATGTTCATCCATTGGAACCTTGAATCTTACCCCTGATCTGATGAGGTCTCTGGAACTGGAGTACCCGGCATCGGCATGCCTTATTACGCCTATTCCCGGATCAGCATTCAGGACAGTTGAAACTTTCTCGTCTGCCTCTTTTGTGCCATCAACCACAAGGACAAACCCAGCATGAATTGAGTTGCCAATTCCAGTTCCACCGCCATGGTGGACAGACACCCATGTGGCACCCGATGACGCATTGAGCAGTGCATTCAAAATGGGCCAGTCCGCTATGGCATCACTGCCATCCTTCATCCCTTCAGTTTCCCTGAATGGTGACGCTACAGAACCTGTGTCATGGTGGTCCCTGCCTATGGCTATGGGTGCGGAAACAATCTTCTTGCGAACCATCTCGTTCATCATCAGGCCCAGCTTTTCCCTCATTCCGTATCCAGCATAGCAGATTCTGGCCGGGAGCCCCTGAAACTTGACCTTTTCCCTGGCTAGCTTGATCCAGTTCACCAGATGTTCATCATGGCTGAAATTCTCAATTATGGCCTCGTCAATCCGGTATATATCCTCAGGATCTCCGGAGAGAGCAACCCAGCGGAACGGGCCAGAGCCCACGGCAAAAAGGTCCCTGATATAGGCAGGAACATATCCCTGTATGTCAAACGCATTCTTCAGGCCGCCTTCCTGTGCCCGGGTCCTCAGGTTGTTGCCGTAGTCAAATACCTTCGATCCGTTCTGCTTGAACCACAGCATTGCACTGGTCTCCTTCACTATGGAAGCGTAGACTGCCCTGCGATAGCCATCCGGGTCCCTGTTCCGGAAATCCGAAGCAGATTCAACAGTATATCCCTCCGGGATGTATCCGAGGTTCAGGTCATGAGCAGCTGTCTGGTCCGATACCACATCCGGGACCACCTTCATGGACATTAGCTGTGAGTAAACAGTTGCTGCATTCCCAAGGAGTCCTATGGAAAGGGGTTTACCAGCCTGAACTGCCTCGTCTTTCAACTTCAGGGCCTGCTCCAGGCTGTCTGTCCATGTGTCCAGATATTTTCCGTTGATTCTCCTGTGAATTTTCTCTGGATTTATCTCCACAACAATTCCGACTCCATTGTTCATGGTTATTGCAAGGGGCTGTGCGCCCCCCATTTCGCCAAGTCCTGCAGTAAGGAACCATTTTCCCCGCAGATCCTTTGAATGGAAATCCTTTCTCGCAATTGCTGCCAGTGTTTCGTATGTTCCCTGAAGAACGCCCTGAGATCCGATATAAATCCAGCTTCCGGCGGTCATCTGGCCAAACATGGTGAGACCCCTGCGTTCAAGGTCCCAGAAGATATCATCCGTGGCCCACCTGGGGACTATCTGTGCGTTAGCTATGAGTACACGCGGTGCCCATTTTGAGGTCTTGAATGCACCAACAGGTTTCCCCGACTGTATCAACAGTGTCTCATCGTTGTACAGTTCCTTGAGCATACTGATTATCTCATTGAAGGCATCCCAGCTCCTGGCGGCCTTTCCCTTGCCCCCGTAAACTATGAGGTTGTCCGGGTCCATTGCCACATCCGGGTCAAGATTGTTCATGAGCAGCCTCATTGCCGCTTCCTGTCCCCAGCCTCTGGTATGCAGCTCACTTCCATGTGGTGCATGTATCACGTGATCAATTTTTCTTGGAGCATCATATTCTTTCTCAACGGTCATAATGAGAATATGACTTTAAATTGATTAAGTCTTTTGATTCCATATATTCTGGATGCAGACCAGGCTGGTCAATCCCATCCTGAATATCTGAAGATAGTACTGAAATCATGTGCGTGACAGGTATCTTTGCAACTCATGATTTGGTTGCATTACCGGGGGAGCAGTGACAACTTTGATGCGGCTTGCTCCACCCAGGAATTGGTGATTATCATTGATCATCGGCTCATTTACCGTAATGAAGGATCAGTGGTTAACTCGTTTGAAAACCTGTAAATGTTTTAACGCTGGAGGTAGATACAGATGCAATGACCATCAAGCTGATATCGTGGAATGTGAACGGGCTCAGGGCTGCTATGAAATCAGGGCTGTCCGGCTTCATACAGAAGGAATCCCCTGACATCATGGCAATGCAGGAAGTCAAGATTTCTGAGGGACAGGTGCCATTGGAACTGTCATCAGGCGGATATACTGCATATTTGAATCCAGCTGAAAAAAAGGGCTACAGCGGCACTCTCACATTATCAAGGATACACCCGATCTCACTTATCCGTGGAATCGGAAATCCTGAATTTGACACAGAAGGAAGGATAATGGGACTGGAACTGGACAATTTCTATTTCCTGAACGTATATTTCCCCAATTCGCAAAGAGGCCTCACAAGGCTGGATTATAAGCTGGCATTCAACTCTGAATTTCACAGGTTCTGCAATAAATTGAGGGAAAAGAAGCCGGTGGTAATAACAGGGGACTTCAACGTGGCACACAGGGAGATAGATATTGCAAACCCCAGGAGCAATGAACACAATGCGGGGTTCACAAAGGAAGAGAGAGACTGGATGACAGAGTTTCTGGAGGACGGTTATGTTGACACATTCAGGATGTTCAATGGCGATCCGGGCCATTACTCATGGTGGTCGTATATGCACAACGCAAGATCACGGAATATAGGCTGGCGCATAGATTATTTCGTTGTGTCGGCGGACTTGAAATCCCGGGTGGAGGATGCAGGAATAATGGAGGAGGTCACAGGATCGGATCATGCTCCGGTGTACCTTGTGCTTGACTATTGAGCACAGAAGTATCCCTGACTATGGTATTTTCCCGGCCTTCCCCGAGTGATATTATGTCAACAGGGATGTCAAGCAGCTCCTCAACTTTCTCGACGTATTTCCTGAGTGCTGCGGGAAGAGCATTGAAGGTGTAACCGCCTTCATGTTGGACAAGCTTTCCCCAGGGTTCCATATCCATATAGTCCATCTCAACCCCTGAAAATTCCTGGAAACTTCTGGGAATGTAGTCGATCTCCTTTCCATCTTTTCTGTAGGCCGTACAGATCCTGATTTTATCCATCTGCCCCAGTGTGTCCAGCCTTGTGATAGCCAGCGCGTCCACGTCATTCATCATGATGGAATACCTGAGCATCGGGATATCAAGCCATCCCACGCGCCTTGGTCTTCCCGTTGTGGTACCAAACTCATGGCCGAGATCTCTCAGCCTGGCTGCCTGGGTTTCCTCAAGTTCCGTGGGAAAAGGCCCGGATCCCACTTTTGACATGTAGGCTTTTGCAACACCAATGACATAATCCACTTTCCTGAATGGAAATCCCGCTCCCAGTGATAGCGCTCCAGCAAGCGCATTTGAAGAGGTTACAAAGGGGTACATTCCGAAGTCTATGTCAAGCATTGTACCCTGTGCCCCCTCAAAAAGTATGCTCTTACCCTTCCTGTACTGCCTGAAAATTTCAAGCTCAGTATACTCAAGGAACGGCGTGAGCTTCTGGCCAACCATGTATAATTCATCCACCATGGCTTCCCTGTTCTCCTTTCTGCTGAAATCAGTGCTGGCAAGCAGGCTTTCCTTCATTCTGTATATGGTCTCAACCTTTTCCATTAGAGTATCACGGCTCAGAAGGTCAACCATCCTTATGCCGGTCCTTGCATATTTGTCCTCATATGTGGGGCCTATGCCCTGGGCAGTTGTTCCAATGCTCAGCTTTGATCTTACGGACTCTTCCTTTGTGTCAAGTATCTTGTGCATTGGCGTTACGACATGCGCCATCTTGCTTATGATAATGTGCGAAGTACAGCCTGAGGCCGTGAGCTTGTCCATTTCCTCTGCCAGGCCGTGGGGGTCGATCACCATTCCATTTCCAAGTACCACAGTTTCGCATCTCAGGGATCCTGATGGCACCAGATGAAATTTGTAGGTTTTGCCGTTTGCAACAACGGTATGGCCTGCATTCCCGCCACCATTGAATCTTACGGCAACCTGGAACATTCCGCTCAGGAAGTCAGTGATCTTACCCTTGCCCTCATCGCCAAACTGCAAGCCGAGAACAGCAGCTATCACTCTAGAAACCTCCATGATGAATTTGTTGACAAAAATTGCGGGAATTTATCAGAGGCTGAGCACATCCTGAAAACTTTTTTGAAGTCCACTTCCAAATCATTGTTTCTTGCCTAATAAGGCTTCGTGACACTAAAACACGAACGTCCCACAGCGATCATTCTCTAAGTCACTGCCTGCCGGTTTTCATGCATCCGGCAGCCAGAGGAAAGAAACCGAAAATAATGATCAACATTTTCATCATTTCAGGATCTTCCATTATCAGCGGTGCCAGTAACCCCGGATCCTTTAACGGCGGAATTGTTGCAGGAAATAATGAGTATTTACTCATAACAAATATTGATGCAAGACTGAAAATATAAGAGTGAATAAGGAATTCCACAGAGATAACACATGGCATACATCAAGGTGATAGAGGGAAAGGGTATGCAGATACCCAGCAATCCTACAATAGGTTACATAGAAGGTGACGGAATTGGTCCGGACATTACCAAGGCATCCATAGCAGCAATTAACGCTTCACTGGAAATAGCATACAAGGGCGAAAGAAACATTGTCTGGGAGAAAGTACTGGCGGGCGAGGAGGCCATGGAAAATACAGGGAAGCATCTACCGCAGGAATCTCTTGATCTTCTGAAGAAGTGTGTCGTATCAATAAAGGGGCCACTGACAACGCCCATTGGCCAGGGTTTCAGGAGCCTGAATGTCACCCTGAGGCAATATTTTGACCTGTATGCGAATATAAGGCCGGTCAAATTCTTTCCGGGAGTCCCGTCTCCAGTGAAAAATCCGGAGAAGATGAACATGGTTGTGTTCAGGGAAAATACCGAGGACCTCTACATGGGAATAGAATGGAAATACGATTCGCCGGAAGCCACAATGCTGAGGAAATTTCTCTCAGATAATTTCTCCGTTAACCTTACGGATGACACGGGAATTGGCATAAAGCCAATCAGCAGGTTCAGATCAGCAAGGCTGGTCAGGAAGGCACTGGAATACGCTGTCCAGAACAAGAGAAAGAGCGTCACTCTGGTTCACAAGGGAAACATCATGAAGTACACTGAGGGCGCATTCAAGGACTGGGGCTATGAAGTGGCAAGGACAGAATTCGGGGATAAGACGGTGACCGAGGAGGAATACCTGAAACAGCCTGAGGCTTTTCCCTCCAGGATAGTTGTTAAGGACAGGATAACTGACAACATGTTCCAGCAGGTTCTCACAAGGACTGAGGACTATGATATAATCGCAACAACCAACCTCAACGGGGACTACCTATCAGATGCCCTTGCTGCCCAGGTGGGCGGGCTTGGCCTGGCTCCTGGCGGAAATGTCGGAGATGTTTACGCAATATTCGAGGCAGTACACGGCACTGCCCCCAAGTATGCTGGAATGGATGTGGCCAATCCAACTTCCCTGATGCTGTCTGGAGAGATGATGCTGCGCCATCTTGGATGGAATGAAGCCGCAAATATACTTGAAAGTGCCATAATGTCCGCCTACAAGGACCAGAAGGTGACCCAGGATCTTGCAAGGGTCCTCAACATAAAGGCGCTCAAGTGCAGTGAATTCTCATCGGAAGTAATAAAGAGGATGCGGCCCATAAAGTAATCCTCCTATCTTTTTATAACAGTTTCTCTCACTCCGGACATTTCATCCATGAGGTATCTCACTCCGTGCCGGTATGTCCAGTTTTTCCCGGATCCGGATATGGGTATTGAATCCGGAAGGTAATCTGGGAAATCATTTATTATGAGAGTGGGAAAAGCCAGCTTCTCTGAGGCAAAAAACGCAGTATTCATGTCCGAGGTGAATATGCTGGCACTTATTCCGGTTGGAGCATCATTTGCTATCTTTATTGCCTGGGACATGGATGAGACAGGTGCAATCATTGTGACAGGCCCCGGAACATCATTGTTCCAGATGTATGAGGACGTGTCGATATTCTCGATGAGTGTCGGCATCATGAGGGAATCTGTCCTGGTACCCCCTGATAATATATTTCCCCCCAGTGATCGGGCCACGGACACAAAATCTTCGGCGGATTTTGCCTCATCAATTGAAATCATGGGGCCAACATCCGTCTCCGGATCCATGGGATCCCCCACCCTGAAATGCGACACTATCTCCATGAGCCTGTTTTTAAGGTACTCATAGGAATCCTGATGTACCAGTATCCTCTGGAGGTGGTGGCCAGTGTAGGTGGAAGTCAGGAAGGCAGACCTTGCAATCTGTTCCGCTGCCATGTCGAGATCGGCATCATCCCATACAATGGCCGGAAAATTTCCGAATATTTCCATCATGTACTTCTTCAGTCCACCCATTGCTGCTATACGCGTGGCAGTTTCCCATTTCCCGGAAAAACCAAGGATCTTGATTTCACGTGATTCTACAAGGAACTTCGTGACATTGCCAAATCCGGATGTCCTGGCGACCTGCATTGAATTGCCCGGGAAGCCTGCCTCAGAAATGATCTTCTGCAACCGGTCAGTGGTTGCAGGAGTGAGGCTTGAGGGTTTCACTATGACACTGTCCCTTACGGCAAGGGCAGATGCCGTCATGGCTGAAGTTGAAAATAGGGGACTGAAGTATGAAGCTATGTACAGCATGGGGCCAAGCGGTATTGGGACTGAATAGGTTATCCTGTTCAAGCCTGAAGGCGATGTATCAAGCCTCCTGGTTTCGCCATTTGATTTCAGGATTTCGGCTGCAGCGATCCTGAATGCATCCTGGGATCGCAACACCTCGTCCATGGCCAGTTTTACGGGCTTTCCCGTTTCCTGTGCAAGCATTTCAGCAAGAATGGAAGCTTCCCGGGATATGATATCTGCAGCCTCAAGCAGGTTCTCCTGGAGCTTGAAACCTGGATATTCCTCAAGGCTGTGATGTGCATTTACGCTGTGTCGTATCATCTCGCGCGATTCAGGGAGGCTCGTTTCCTTGACTTCGTAAAAACGTGAATCAGTGAACTTGTTTCGGATTATCATGATATGAGATTTTCTTCTACTATTAAATAGGTATAACCTTATCAATTCGTATACTGCTTAATGTACTATTTATGGTTTACACTTCATGAAGGCATGAGAAGAGACATCACTTCATATCAAGTTCATAATGCACGGCTTCCTTTTTCCTGACTTCATATTTCCACATGGGCACTTCGCTGGCAATTTCTTCGGCCACGAATTTGCATGCTGAAAAGGCATCGTCACTTCTTCTTCCCCAGGCCATGACAATTGAAACATAATCACCGATGGATATTTTTCCTGTCCTGAGAATCACAGATATGTCAGTGACTGGGTACCGGTCCATGGCATCTGACCTTATGCGTTTCAGCACCCTCAGGGCCGTCTCCTGATCAGTCTCATAATATATCCCCATCACGTCAGGAAAACCTGAGAACTGGGTCGCCTTTACCAGTGAGAAGACGGCGCTTCTGTTGTCCGGGTTAGAATCAGCCATGAAATCTGGCAGGTCAATCCTGTCATCAGTTATGACCGGTTCCATGTTGATCATATTAGTACCCTGATTCAGTATTTAACATTTGCGAGCGGGAATTCCCCTTTCGCAAGATAGGGGATGAAAGCGAACAAAAACTATTTTAGCGAAGGCAAACAAATTATCTAAGTATTAGTAGGTAATTACTTAAACAGCATGTTCAAAGCATATAAGTTCCGATTGTATCCCGATAAGGAACAGCAAATTCTCCTGGAAAAGCACTTTGGATCATGCAGGTTTGTATGGAATTATTTCCTTGATCTGCGGAACACGCAGTATGTGGAAACGGGAAAGGGGATGAGTTACAAGAGTATGCAGTCCCTTCTTCCTTCGTTAAAGAAAGAAAATGAGTGGTTAAAAGATATCAATGCACAGAGTCTTCAGGTGGTGCTTCAAAATCTTGACACTGCATTCTCAAGATTCTTCAGGAATATTGCGGGATATCCCACCTTCAAGAAAAAGAAAACTGGGGGTTCATTCACAGTTCCCCAGCATTTCACCGTTAATGACAATCACCTGGCAATCCCGAAATTCAAGAATCCATTGCGTCTCTTCATGCACAGGAACATTGAAGGCGAAATGAGGAGCCTGACCATATCAAAAACACCATCGGGAAAATATTATGCCTCAATACTGGCTGAGACAGGAATAAAAATACCTGAACCTGTAAAGATTGAAGCAGGTACATCTACTGGTATTGATGTGGGCATAACTGCATTCCTGACCACCTCTGACGGAATGCAGATCCACAATCCCAAAAATCTGAAGAAATCGGAAAAGAAACTGGCAATATTGCAGAAGAGGCTTTCCCGAAAGCAGAAGGGGTCAAAGAACAGGAATAAGGCAGGAGTAAAAGTGGCTAAAGCACAGGAACACATAGCAAACCAGAGAATGGATTTCCACAACAAGGTATCAGATGCAATGCTCAAGGCGTATGACACCGTAATAACGGAAGACCTGAACGTATCGGGTATGATGAAGAACCATCATCTTGCAAGGAGCATAGTAGATGCAGGATGGTCTTCTTTCGTGACAATGCTGAAAACCAAGGCACTGTCAAGAGGAAAGAACATAATAGAGATCGGAAGATTCGATCCATCGTCAAAGATGTGTTCAAAGTGTGGGTATATCTACAACCTGAAGCTCAGTGAAAGAACATGGACATGTCCCAGATGTAATATCACACATGACAGGGAATGGAATGCCGCAAAAAACATAAAGAAATTCGGTCTCATACAGACCGATGTACCCACGGACAGTGGGGAAGTCACGCCTATGGAGATATCTCTGACGGGATGCCTGATTCGTGAAGGCATTAGCCATGTATCGTTGAAATAGGAAGCCCCCTGCGTTAGATGGGGGAGGATGTCACTAGTGATCAATGTTGATTCAAATTTCACCATAAATGCTGCTTTAACGGGATTCCTGCTGGCGGATTTCTGCGTTTCCAGAAAATTGATGCGCCGATGCTGCAATGCAGAAGGTCAAATCGCAAGAATTAATGAACCTCATGGCATTTCCCAGGCATGGGCACTATCCTGGTGACCGGATCCATGGGTCAGATAGGTACAGAACTTGTTCCCCTGCTTGTGAAGAAATTCGGGCCTTCAAGGGTCATAGCAAGCGATGTGAAACCTCCGAATCCAGATATTTTTCATGACGTTGAATATGTGCCTCTTGACGTGACAAACAGGGACATGGTTGCATCCACTTTGAAGGAGTGCTCAGTGACAGAAGTTTTTCACATGGCCGGAATCCTTTCAGCCCTGGGTGAAAGAAACCCTGAGATGGCGTTCATGGTGAACAGTGTTGGGACCTTCAATATACTGGACTCTGCAATGAAAGCTGGCGTCAACAGGGTGATGATTCCAAGTACAATAGGGGTGTTTGGCAAAGATACGCCGCGGGACAATGTCCCTGTGGTAACAGTCACAAGACCCACGACAATGTACGGTGTGACAAAGGTCAACGCCGAGCTCCTGTCGGCATATTTCCGCAATAAATTTGGCCTGGATGTCAGGGGTGTGCGGTATCCCGGGATTGTCAGCTACAAGACTCCCCCGTCTGCCGGCACAACCGACTACGCTGTGGACATGTACTACCATGCAGTTGCCGGGAAAAATTATGAATGCTACCTGAAGGAAGATGCCGCCCTTCCCATGATGTACATGCCTGATGCGCTTGATTCTCTGATGAAGCTTTACTCTGCGGATGAAAGCAGGCTCAGGTACACCATAGACTACAACATATCAGCATTCAGTTTTGATCCCAGGACCCTGGCGGAATCCATCAGGAAAGTTATACCGGACTTTAATGTGAGTTACAGGCCAGACTACAGACAGGCAATAGCAGAAACATGGCCAAGGAGCCTGGATTCAACAGACGCAAAAATCGACTGGGGCTTCTCACCGGAATATGACCTTGACGCAATGACAGAAGATATGATCAGGAACCTGAAGGGAATTCACCTTAAGAGCCAGCCTAGTCAGTGAGGTTCACTTCAACAACGCATTTGTTGTCACCATCAGAGAATTTCTCCCTGATCCTGAAGTCCTGGTTTATTGAGTTCTTTATTATGTCTGATCCAAGGGCGGTGCATATGATCCTGCTGTTGTTCTTTGCAAGCTCGTAAAATATGCAGTTGTGCCTTATAATCCTCACAACATCATCGGTGACCTCCAGGCGTGCATAATAGCCAAGCTTGTTGAGTGTCCCAACGAATTCCTGAAGCCTCTTCAGCTTTTCCTCCCTTGATTCAGGAATGCCTGACGGCCTTTTCCATCCGGATTCTCCCACTATCTTGTCCGCAACCTTTCCCAGAATGAAATTGACCTTCTCCCTCCCGAATTCCGATTCGAGTTCCTCCACCAGCATTGTTGCGAATGATATGTATCTCTTGGGCAGGAGCCCCATGCCTTTCTCCGTGAGCCTGTAGAACTTCTTGGGCCTTCCCGTTCCGCCTCCCCTGAAAAACGGCTGGACATAACCTTTCTTTTCCAGTGATTCCATATGTTCCTTGACAGCGTTCTTGTTAATTCCAAGCAGGTGGGCAAGATCATCCATGCTTCTCTCTGAGTAACTCAGCTCCTGTATTATATTGCCTTTCATCTGCCCCAGAAGTGAGGACAGTTCACCCATGGTCTCAACAGTATCGTCCATGTTCAACTAATAGCCATGCACGAGCGCTATATATACTTTAGTCAGTTTAGACATAAGAAAGTGTTTAAATACAATTTACTCATATGCAATAAGAAGGTGAAACATTTGCCAGAATTGATCATTAACAATCTCAGTGCCTCAGTGGAGGGCAAACAGATATTGAAGGGAGTGAATCTTACAGTTAAGGGCGGAGAAATACACGCTCTGATGGGTCCCAACGGGGCTGGAAAGAGCACTCTGGGTAATGTGCTCATAGGGCATCCTAACTACATAATCAACGGGGGCTCAATCATACTTGATGGGAAGGACCTTACCGGCAAGACCCCGGAGGAGAGGGCAAGGGCAGGTCTGTTCCTGGCATTTCAGAGTCCGGTTGCCGTTGTGGGCGTGAAGCTATCAGCATTCATGAGGGCGGCATACAAGCAGGTCCATCCAGAGGACAAATCCAAACTTTCAGAATTCTACGACAGGATGAAGATACACATGAAGAAGGTTGGACTGGACGAATCCTTCATGTCAAGGTCAGTCAATGACGGCTTTTCAGGCGGGGAGAGAAAGAGATTCGAGATCCTGCAGATGATGATCCTGAGGCCGAAGATTGTGGTGCTGGATGAGATTGATTCGGGACTGGATGTTGATGCCCTGAAGCTGGTTGCTGAGGAGATCAAGGAATATTACAGCCAGGAAGTGGGCTTCCTGATCATTACCCATTACCAGAGAATACTGAAGGATATAGAGCCGGAGTTCGTGCACATCCTCAAGGATGGGAAGATTGTCATGGATGGAGACAACAGCCTGTCACTGAGGATCGAGGAAGAAGGGTACGACTGGATAAAGAATACTGCGTGAGGTGAATAAAGATGGAAACAGAATACAGCAAGGAAGAGGAAATGGAAAAACTTCTTGAGGATCTCAAGAAGTCCAATGTAAGGAAAGAGGACTGGGAATTCCATGACAACCTGCAGCCGGTATACTCCACAGGTGCAGGCCTGAACAGGAAGATCGTGGAGGAGATATCGGAGATAAAGAAGGAACCGGACTGGATGAGGAGATTCAGGCTAAAGGCCCTTGAGATTTTCCAGAGCAAGCCTGTTCCAACATGGGGGCCTGATCTTTCCGGCATAGACTGGGAGAACACGAAATATTACACGCGTCCAGACGAGGTCACAACCAACAACTGGGATGAAGTTCCTGACCAGATCAAGGACACGTTCCAGAAGCTGGGGGTACCTGAGATGGAGCAGAAATACCTTGCAGGATCAGTTGCACAGTACGACAGCGAGGGCGTCTATCACAATCTCAGGAAGGTCTGGGAAGACAAGGGCGTACTGTTCATGGATCTTGATCTTGCACTTAAGACCCATCCTGACCTGGTGAAGGACTACTTCTGCAAGGCAGTGCCGCCAACGGACAACAAGTTTGCAGCACTGAACGGTGCTGTGTGGAGCGGAGGATCATTCCTCTATGTTCCAAAGGGGGTAAAGATTGACATGCCACTGCAGACCTATTTCAGGATGAACGGGGAGCAGACCGGCCAGTTTGAGCACACAATTGTGGTGGCGGATGAGGGTTCAAGCGTCCACTACATTGAGGGATGCACAGCACCCAGATACGAGAAGAACTCACTGCACAGCGCAATAGTTGAAATATACGTGAACAAGAACGCCCACGCAAGGTATACAAGCGTTCAGAACTGGTCAAAGAGCGTGTACAACATGCCCACAAAAAGGGCGTGGGTGGAGGAGAACGGCCAGATGGAATGGGTGGGTGGATCGCTTGGATCCAAGGTAACAATGCTTTACCCGTCATCATACCTGAGAGGCCCTCATGCATCGGCGCACAACCTCAATGTATCGCTGGCAGGTCCGGGCACCATCAAGGATACAGGGGCCAAGGCACTTCACCTGGCACCATATACCAGCTCAAGGATTGTTGCAAAGAGCATAAGCATCGAGGATGGGAAGGCAATATACCGCGGACTGCTGAGGATGAACAAGGGTGCGGTCCATTCCAAGAGCCATGTCCAGTGTGATGCGCTGCTCATAAACGATGAATCCCAGAGCTTCACTTTCCCGCACGACGAGATATACGAACCAACTGCCACATTTGGCCATGAAGCCACAGTGGGCAGGATCGGGACAGACGAACTCACATATCTCAGGTCCAGGGGTCTCAGCGAGGACGAGGCAAGCTCAATGATAGTGCTTGGCTTCCTTGATGACGTCATGAAGGAAATCCCCATGGAATTTGCTGTGGAAATGAACAGGCTCATCAAGCTTGAAATGAACAAGCTTGGCGCAGTAGGATGATCTTCCATGGAGAACTATCCTGAATTACTCAGAAGCAGGCTGAACGATCCGGCTTACGAATACCGGAGGGATTCCTTTCTGGAATTCCTGAAGGCACCCGTCCGCACCTACAAGGAAAGCCCTACGGTAAAGGACTATGTGGAGGTTGCAGACAGTGAGCTGGAGCGGATGATTTACGCAGAGCCTGTGAACGGGTCATTTGATCCGCAGCCAGATGGCACGGCCCAGATTGTAATGTCCAATGACGTCTTAACCAGGTCATCCATTCCGGAGAAATCTGGAGTGTTCATAACTGACATGGCCACGGCAATACGTGAAAACCGCGCTCTTGTGGAGAAGTACGTCTATCCAAACCTTGGCAGGGACAGGACCGAGCACCTGATCAACGCTGCCTGGAGAAACGGCCTTTTCATATACATCCCTGACAGGACCGATATATCCCTGAGGATTCACCAGATATCAGATTCCAGGGAATCATATTCAAAGAAATCAGTGATAATATGCGGGAAGGACAGCAGTGTGAAGATAACCGACATTCACGTATCACAGGGCAACGGCAATGGCATTCAGGGACAGAACATATACTGCCACGTGGGGGAGAACAGCACCATGCAGTACAGCTACCTGCAGGACAAGGAAAACACAGCTACAGACATTACTTACATAAGAGAATTCATGGACAAATATGCCAGATTCCGGCTGTTCCATGTAAACCACGGATCTTCCAGGGTCATATTCACGGACGAATCCGTACAGATGGGTGAATCATCAGACTTCAGGGTTTACGGTGTGAATTTCAGCAGCGGTACGCAGAAGATGGATATCAGGGACAGCAGTTTCCAGGTGGGAACGGCATCATCATCAGATATACAGGTCAGGGGGGTTGTTACAGGAAAGAGTTCAACAATCCACAGGGGAAACATAGACCTTGAGGAGGTAGCAGGGAATTCAACGGGCTTCTATGATTCCAGAATACTGCTGCTTTCAAAGGATGGGTATGCAAACAGCAAGCCCGGGCTCATGATCAAGAACGCCAACACCAGGTCCAAGCATGCGTCTTCCATAAGTGATGTGGACGAGGATCAGGTTTTCTATCTCAGATCCCGCGGCATAGGCGAAGCCCAGGCAAAGCGCATGATCACTGCGGGTTTTGTTGAATCCCTCATAGAAAGAGGCGGTGATCCGGAAATGATTTCGAAAGTGAACGAATATGCAGAGGGACTTGGTGTGGATGCCTTCCTGGGAACGGATTAAGGAAGACTTCCCAATTTTCCACAACCTGGGCAGCGGCTACACCTACCTTGACAGCGCGGCAACAAGCCAGAAGCCACTGCCCGTCATAAATGCAATGTCAGACTTTTATCTCTACCACAACAGCAACGTGCATCGCGGCATATACAGGCTCAGCGAGGAAGCCACTGAGATGTACGACAGGTCGCGGGAAAACGTATCACGCTTCATCGGTTCACGTGATCCCAGGCAGATAGTCTTTGTAAGGAACGCCACAGAGGCTCTCAATCTTCTGTCATACACACTTGGCAGGGAACTGGTCCAGGGAGATGAGATCCTGATCACCATAATGGAGCACCATTCAAACATAGTGCCGTGGCAGTTTCTTCAGGACCGGGGTATAAAACTTGTCTATGCTGACATTAGGCCGGACGGCACGCTTGATCTGGATGATCTGCAGAGCAAGATCTCGCCAAGGACCAGGATAGTGTCCGTTACCCACGTGTCAAATGTCCTCGGTACTGTAAATCCTGTCAGAGAGATAGGAAAAATTGCGCATGACAACGGATCCAGATTCATAGTTGATGGCGCGCAGAGCGTCCCGCACATGCAGGTCGATGTGGAAGCAATGGGATGTGATTTCATGGCGTTTTCAGGCCACAAGATGCTTGGGCCCACGGGAATTGGAGTACTTTACGGAAGGAAAGAACTGCTGGAAAGCATGCACCCATTCATGGGGGGCGGTGAAATGATCAGCGAGGTCTACAGAGATCATTCAACATGGGCCGATGTGCCTGAGAAGTTTGAGGCGGGCACACCGGATATAGCAGGGGCCATAGGTCTTTCTGCAGCTGTGGATTACCTGAGATCAATCGGGATGGATAATGTCATGAAACATGGGCGCGATCTCATAAGACTGACCCTGGAAATCGAGGAGGAGGAGAATATACCGGGGCTTGTTTCCTACGGCCCCAGAGATACGGAAATAAGGGGACCTGTGTATTCTTTCTCAATGGGGGATATCCCGCCATTCAGCGTAAACCAGACCCTTTCAGATGATGGAATAGGTGTGGGGGCTTCAATACATCCCCATGACGTGGCCTCCTCCCTGGACGCATCCGGAATAGCGGTGAGGTCAGGGCACCACTGTGCAATGCCACTGACCCACAGGCTCAACACAGTAGCCACAACACGTGCATCTTACTATGTCTACAACACGGAGGAAGATGTGAGAAAGCTTTTCATGTCCCTGAAAAGAACGGCAGAGGTGTACTCCAGATGACTGACGTGGAGGAGAAGACCGAGATACTCATGGATCATTACCGATCGCCACATAACTACGGCAGGATGGAAGGCCCAACAGCACAGCTTCTGGAATACAATCCCGTGTGCGGTGACGCAGTCCAGATGTTTGTGAAGCTGAAGGGAAATATTGTGGAAGACGTAAAATTCATAGGAAGGGGATGCTCCATAAGCCAGGGATCAGCTTCCATGGTGACGGACCTTGCAAAGGGTAAGAGTGTGGGCGAGGTCATGGGGATAACGCCGCAGTTCCTGCTTGATCTCATTGGCTTGCCCCTTGGCCCAAGCAGAGAAAAATGCGCACTGCTTCCGCTGAACACACTTCAGAAGTGCCTGTCGAAGCTGAACCGGGAAAATGTGAATCGATGATGACATACAGGGTCAGAATTGAAAGGGATAAGTGCATGGGCGATGCAATATGCACCGCGCTCTGCAGCAACTGGTACATGGACACGGACGGAAAAGCACGCTTCAGGCAGGAAACAATAAGCGATTCGGACTATGAATCAAATCATGAGGCTGAAATATCCTGTCCTGCAGGCATCATTGAGGTACGGAAGGCCTGAAGGCATCTCTTATGGCCGGGTTTCCGATTATTCCTGCGGAAATCAGATCATCGGTCCTGAACCTCACCTGCTTTGCAGAATCCCTTTCCCTGACGGTGACTGTGGAATCCTGCAGTGTCTGGCTGTCGAAAGTTATGCAGTATGGAGTCCCGATTTCATCCTGCCTGGCGTACCTGCGGCCTATTGATCCGGACTGGTCGTATACAACATATGGGTCTTTTTTTCTCAGACTGGCAAAGAAGCTTTCAGCCAGCTTATCCAGGCCATCCTTATTTACAAGGGGGAATACCGCGGCATGGTAGGGGGCAACAGATTCAGGAAGGCTCAGTACCTTGAAGCCGTTCTCCCTTGTCCTGAATGAATGGATCATCACGCTGATGAATATCCTGTCAATGCCGTAGGAAGGCTCTATGATGGAAGGCGTTATTGTCCTGTCTTCCATCTTCACTGACATTGTTTCTCCGCTTGATTTCTCGTGGTTTGCAAGGTCATTCCGGTCCGCGATGCCAACAACCTCGACCCAGTCCTCATCAATACGCACTTCCACATCCCATGTGTCTGATGAATAGTGGGCAAGGTCATTCAGGGGAACCTGCCTGAACCTTACGCTTTCCAGGTTTATGCCCACATCCCTGAGAATACTGGCAGTCTTGTCAATGAAGTATGACATGGAGTTGCTGCTCATGAGGGGGAATGCCTCAGGAGACGTTACCTCTGCAGTGATGGGAGCACCTGACCTTGGCAGGAGATTAAGCCTGTGCGTGCCGGTGAAATCCTTCCAGAATTTTTTCTGCGGGTCCACAAACACCTCAACCTCACCCTGGCTGAATTCCTTGAGCCTGATGAGGCTCTGGCGCGGAGAAATCTCATTCCTGAAGCCCTTTCCAAGCTGGGCCACCGCCATTGGGAGCCTGTTCCTGTAGAAATTGTTCAGGAGCTTGAAGTTGACAAATATTCCCTGTGCGGTCTCGGGTCTCAGGTACAGGTCCCCAACGCTGCCCTGTGACGGCATCCGGAACATGAGCTTGAATTCGGTGGCGCTTGTTATCCTGTTTCCGCATACAACGCATTTTACCACATTGTTGGCAAGGAATTCATTGGCCTCAGGTACGGTCTTTATGATGTTGTGGAAGCCTGAAGCCTCAAGGACAGTTTCAAGCTTCTGCCTGTTATGGCATTTGGAGCATTCAGTTGCCAGATCAGCAAATTTGTCAAGGTGCCCGGATGCCCTGAAGACGGAGGCGGGAACCATGACCGGGGTATCAATGAAAATTGCATCATCTGCAAGATAGCTCTCCTTCCATATGCGCACTATATTGTCCCGCAGAAGCACTCCGAGAGGGCCGTAGTCATAGAGCCCGGATTCGCCTCCGTATATGGAGAATGAAGGCCAGAAAAACCCCCTCCTTTTTGCCAGTTCCACTACCTGATCGTATACCTTCATAGGAATACACTCAGAATCTGGATGTCCTGGAGCATGCCAACAAGGTGCCCGTTACCCTGCACTATTGGCAGCTGGTTATAGTTTCCTGTTTCCATCTTTTTTGCGGCGGCTTCCACTGTATCTGTGGAATTTGCAACCACCGGATTTTTGATCATGAACTGCTTGACGGGCGTGTGAGGGAGCTCGAGATTGCTCTTCTCAATCATGTACGTAACCACATTCCGTATCCCTTCCCAGGACCAGGGATCCTCGTCATCAGCCATCCCGGTTTCGGAGAACTGGAATTTTGACCTGACATCAATGTTGTCAAATATGTCACGATCCGTGACCAGGCCAACAAAATCCCCGTTAATGTCTATAACAGGGCATGCGTATGCCTTCGAAACGCGCATTATGAAGGAAACCACGCTCAGTGGGGATTCTTCCCATACCGGGACCGCAATGCTCCTTTCTATTTCCTTGACCTTCAGCTTCCCGAAGCGTTCTCTCACAAGCCTCAGGAAATTCTGGGGAGTCAGTATTCCAACAACGTTTCCGGAATCATCAACAACAGCAAGGTGCCTTCTGAACTGCTTTATCATCTCACGTGCTGCTTCTTCCACTGTGGTATCGGGAGCTACTGCCTTTGCTCTCCTCATGACCATTGCGGTCTGGTTCTCATCAGGATTCTCGAATATGTCCCTGCGGCTGATGACTCCAGCATATTTGCCGGACTGATCAACAAGCGGCAACCCGGTTATGTTGTTCTTAATGAGTATCTTTATGACTTCACCAACGGTGCTTGGTACGTGATATGTAATTGGATTCCGTGTCATTATATCGGCAGCAGTTCCAGGCATAGCATGGTGAATCGCTGCAATATATTAAACCATTTCAAATGGCATGCTGGAACGGCAATTCTCCTGTCAGTTCCTGTAGAATATCTTCCTTTCCTTCCCGTATATTATCATGAGCGCGATTACGAACGCCGCAGAGATAATCCCAAGAATCACGAAATCATGATGGAATCCTATCTGTGAACTCAGGTAGCCAAAAACAACCGGTATGATCATGAAGAGTATGTTATTATAAGCCATGAAATAGGAGTTCGCAGCGTTTCTCTCCTCAGGTTCTGTGCCTCTGGCAATCATCATGGTAGTTATAGGGAATATGCTTCCATGGGGTATTCCCATGAAGACCATGACCACAAGGAAGGCGTAGAAAGTTGGGATAAAAGGTATGGATACCAGTGAGGCAACGGTCAGAGCTGACGAAATAACCAGGGGGGTCCTGAGCCCTTCTATGGGCTTTAGCGCAAGCAGCAGGCGTGTTGTGAATGACGATGCGAAGAATACGATAAATGCTGAATAAGCTATACTGCTGCTAACGTGATAGTTCTGTTCCGCATATATGACCAGGAATGAAGTAATAGCAGCAAAGGGCACATTGTATACGCTTATTGAGAGCAGGGAGGCATGCAACGACCTGTTCCCAAGGGTATTTCTCCCCCTCCTTTCCCCGCCTCCCTGTGGAAATCTTACCAGTGGGGAAACTGCTGTACCGATTATCCCCATGGGAAGAAATGCCAGGAAAACCCCCCTGTATCCAACAAGTGGCAGGATAACGGTCTCGATCACAGGACCTATGACAAGGCTCAGGCTAAGGCTTACGGAATAGATTGCCAACAGCCTCATCTGGGCACGATGATCCCCATGCAGTGAAGCTGATGTTACAAGATTGGGGAAAACCATTCCAAATGCCACGCCTGAGAGGGCAGCAATAGGCCATATGCTGAGGGAATCTGAGAAGTACAGGAGAACCAGAGATACATCAATTACTGCTATGGAAACTATGAAAATCTTCCTTCTCTGGGCACTTTCCAGCCGCGGGTTGAGGAGTAAGGTTGTAAGGAAAGTGGTCGCGTAGGTAAGTGCAGTGAGTTCCCCCACAGAAATATTGCTGAAATTAAAGATGTCCTTGGAGAATATGGGCATGGTGGTAATCATCATATTGTTTGTGGACCTCAAGGTTACCGTTATGCCAACTATGATCAGGGCTGATACAAGCAGCGAGAATTTCCCTGGTTTCACATTCAGCTGCTCCTCGCCCATACCAGTTCACCGTTGCCCATGACTTATCAGATGTGAGGTATATTGTTCAATGCAATAAATACTGTTTGCAGCGGATATGCCATTATTGTTTTTTATACATCATGAATTTTAGAAAAATTATTTCCATCACATCGGCATGAAGGCATGAAATGAATTCACACGGCTCATATGAATTCTGGAGCAACGTTATTGCCGATGTCCTAGCAACTGGAAGACTCACATTACCCAAGGTAAATTTTGGTGGTTCAATTACGCCACGACCCGAGGAAAGCGGCCTGTTCAAGAGATCAGTCGGGGAGCCGAAGGGACAGATAGCGGACTGGAGGGCAAACATTCCGGGGTCAGATCGGGGAGTGCATGCAGTGGAATTTCCGGGGCATTACTCCATACATGTTGATCATTTCGATCCCGCGAAACATCCGGTGATGCACCTTCTCAGGGACAGCCCCCTTACGCTGGTCACTGTTCTTGCTGCAGGTCTGGGGGCGTTCCTTCTTCTGGGAATATTTGGCAGAAAATGACGTGGTGGTGGCACATCACAGCAATAATATGTAAATAGTAGTGCATAATGATTATTGCAGGGGATGAA
>DAJC01000052.1 GCA_002498845.1 Thermoplasmatales archaeon UBA509
TTGTTCAATAAAAAGATAAATGTCAGGCAGGAAAAATTTCAGAATTATTGTCTGCGTTTCATGAATCTTGGAGGTCTTTTCTCCAAAAATGCTGATATTCCCTCCTTCCTGTCAGGATGATCGAACGCCCTTGCGAAGTACTCTGCCTCCGTGTTGTACATGTCATCCGGCCTTGACCTGACAAGGTGTTTTATGAACTTAAGTGACTGCACTGGTTTTGCAGCAAAATCCATTGCAATTTCCATGGATTTCTGCAAGTAATTCTCGGCAACGTAATTCACAACGCCCATTGACAGGGCTTCCTGCGCGTTGAACCTTAGACCTCTCCCTATGAGGTCCATGGCCCTTGTTTCACCCACAATCCTGGTGAGGCGCTGTGTCCCCCCGAATCCGGGAAGAATTCCCAGTGTGACCTCGGGCAATCCAAAGACAGTGGAAGGATGTGCCACCCTCATATCACATGCCAGTGCAAGTTCGAAACCTCCGCCCAGTGCAAAGCCGTGAATGGCAGCAATTATGGGCCTTGGGTAAGAGTTGAAAAAGTTCATTATCTCGTGACCCTTCATTGCGAAGCCGTAAGCCTTCCTTGAATCTATGTCCATGAATCCCCTGATATCTGCGCCAGCAGAGAACGCCTTGTTGGACCCAGTTATTATTATGATTCTTTCGCCGGAATTACTGACTGCGTCCTGGATTTCGGAAAGAAGATCTATGGTTATGGGGTTCAGAGGGTTATCCCTCTTTATTGTGACCGTCCTTACCTCATCAGTATCATCAATGCTTATTTCCCTGTATTCCATGCTCATCACCTAATATTTGTAAAATCCCTCGCTTGTTTTTCTTCCAAGTTTTCTGGCGTTCACCAGATTCCTCAGTGTAACCGGGGGCTTGAACCGGGGATCTCCGTATTCATGGTACAGGACTTCCATTATGTCCAGCGTTACATCCAGACCTATGAAATCCGCCAGCTCAAGTGGTCCCATGGGATGATTCATTCCCAGCTTCATTGTCTTGTCAATGTCATTCTTTGTGGCTATTCCTTCCTCAAGCACAAGAATTGCTTCCCTTATCATGGGCATCAGTACCCTGTTGGAAATAAACCCTGGAAAATCTTGGGAAATAACAGGGTCCTTGCCCAGTGCCTTGACTATCTCAAAAGTCTTTCTCACTAGGCTCTCTGGGGTCCTTTCACCCTTCACTATCTCCACAAGCTTCATGACCGGCACGGGATTGAAGAAATGTATCCCGATAAATCTTTCCGGGTAAGTTACAAAACTTGAAAGCTGGTTAATTGATATTGATGAAGTGTTTGTGCCTATTATGGCATCTCTTCTTGCAATCTGACTTATCTGGGTAAGCAGCGATTCCTTGGTTTCCACCTTTTCTATGACTGCTTCCACAAACATGTCAGAATCGGATCCTGCCGAGAGTTCCTGAGTTGAAGTGATTCGCTGCAAGATAGTGTCAATATTCTCCTTGATCTCTCCCTTGCGGAAAAGTCTCTCAAGGGATGATCTGATGCTGGAAGCGGCGTCTTCCAGTGCCTTGGGATAGATATCTGTCAGTATGACACTGTTTCCGGCCTGTGCAAATACCTGTGCAATGCCGCGGCCCATGGTGCCGGCGCCGACCACTGTTACCTTCATTCAACCATCTCCAGGGAGAGGGAGTGTGCTCCTCCGCCTCCATGGCATATTGTTGCCAGCCCATGGGTCAGTTTTCTCTCCTTAAGGGCATTTATGAGTGTAACAATAATGCGCGACCCGCTGTTTCCTAGGGGGTGGCCTATTGCCGTTGCTCCACCGTTGACGTTGAATCTGTCGATGTCTATGTTCAGCTCCTTCCTCACAACCAGCGATGCAACTGAGAATGCCTCATTATGCTCAACCAGGTCGAAATAGGAAATATCCTTCCCAAGTTTCTTGAGCAGTGCTCTGGTGGCTGGAACTGGAGCCTCCACAAAATCCCTGGGATTCAGTGAGGCCTGGGTGAAACCTGTTATCTCTGCTACAGGCTTCAGCCCATATTCCCTGACTGCCCTCTCAGATGCAAGGAGAAGTGCAGAGGCCCCGTCGCTCAGCTGGGATGAGTTTCCAGCCGTCAGGACTCCGTTCTTTGCAAATGCTGAATTCAGTGCAGCAAGCGACTCCATGGTGGTTTTTCTGATACCTTCGTCCACAGAAAGTTCAGGCATTTTGATGGTTTCTTTCTGGAACTCGCCACGATCCCACGCTTTTTTTGCAAGTTCCTGGCTTCTCAGGGCAAATTCATCAGCCTCCTGCCTTGTTATCCCGAACTTTCTGGCAGACTGTTCTGCAGAATAGCCCATGTGCTCATGATAGAATGCATCAATGAGGCCGTCCAGGAGCATGGAATCCTCAAGCTTGAGATCCCTGTTAAGAAGCTGCTTCACTCCCCATCGGGTGTATGATGGCATCAGAAGCGGTGTTCCGCTCATGCTCTCCATTCCGCCCGCCACAACAACATCTTTCTCCCCAAGCATTATTTCGCGGGAACCTGACTCAACGGCAAGCATTCCTGACGCACAGACAGTGTTAACCGTGTATTTTATAACGCCATCGGGAAGGCCTGCTAATGTTGATGCCTGCCCGGCAGGATTCTGTCCAACGCCAGCCCCAATAACGTTTCCCATGATGACTTCCTGAATGTTACTTGGCCTAAGTCCGGAATCAGCGACAACAGCAGACACTGCACGTGATCCCAGTTCAGGGGCAGGCACGCCGGCAAGAGACTTCCCAAACTTGCCTATGGGCGTTCTCTTATATGAAATTACATAAACCTTCTCCATATTTATCTATGGAGTATTGGCAGAATAAATAATAGGTTTCCGAAATAGAAAGATCAGCTAACTATGGTGCCTTCCTCTATCTCCTTCTTGGTTCTGGTCTCTTTCTTTATAACGTATCTGGTTACATATCCAGCTACCAGGTTGAGCGTTCTTTTTGACACGTCATTGGTTGAATTCTTTATAAAGCCCCTGTTCTGATTGAAGTCCGTGTTGAAAACCCCCGGATTCTTGTTAACAAGGTCTTCGGCGATCCGTTTTATGTTTGATGGTCTTATGCTTCCCATAGGTTTCATGTGATGGCGCAGGCATATAAAATCATTATGACTTAACTCCTATGTCGCAGTGGCGAGCCTACAGCTACCGTCACGATGGGACCTGCCTGGAAGATGGATCGTATTCTACTTCGCCTATGGTGGCACAACCAGGACTGGAATCTGGCTCAGCTTAATAATTTCTGAACTCACTGAACCCAGCAGCACCTTGCTGAGTCCGGAGAGTTTCCTTGTCCCGGTGATTATCAGGTCCACTCCGCGCTCCAGGGCAGCTCCTGTCATGGATCTGGCGATCTGCTCTCCCGGCGCATCAAGCTTAAGGAAAGTTGCGTTCACATTCTGATTTTCCAGCAGGTCCTTTGCCGCATTCAATATGGCTTCAGACGTGGCATCGTTTCGCTCATACATTGAAGGTGGAACATAGGCATCGAAATTCGGTCCTGCACCGACGATGAGTGGAGCCACATAGCAGATTATAAATTCGTCAGCGATTGGTTTCATCTTGAGCGCAAATGCCAGAGCCTTCTTGGAGGCTTCAGAGTTGTCGAATGCTATTAATATCTTCACCATAATCTATAGCTTAGTCATGTGAAATATTTTTCGGTGATGACCATTAAGCTGCTAAGTTATTACGATCTGAGCCAAGAATGCTTTTTGGCAGGTTCATCCATCAATTTTTCTATGAGTTCCCTCTGGGTCTGACTCAGGTGTTTCGGTACAGCTACCTTGATTTCCACCAGAACGTCTCCTGATCCTCTGCCGTTCATGTGCTGGAAACCCGCACCCTTTATGCGAAGGACTTCTCCAGGCTGCGTTCCTGCTGGAATCTTGAAGGTGAGCGTTTCCCGGAAAAGCTTAATTTCCTTCTCGACACCCAGAGCAGCCTCGGGAAAACCGATTTCCTCAACAATGTAGATATCGTCATTTATCCGCTTCATGCCAGGAGTTTCTTCGACGTTGAGCACAACGTAAAGATCCCCTGTCCTGCCGAAATGGGACTGACCTTTTCCCTTTATTCTCAGCCTCAACCTGTCGGGGGCGCCTTTTGGAACTGTGATCTCCAGATTCTCAGTCACGGGAACTGAACCGGTCCCGTGGCAATCAGGACATACCACAGACGGCACCTTTCCTCTTCCTCCACAGGTCTTGCATGTGGTGACAGTGACCATCCGGAAAAACCCCTGTCCCTGAACTACCCGCTGTTGCCCTGTTCCATTACAGTCCTTGCAGGTAACCAGCTTTCCATCCTTGGAACCTGTGCCATGGCATGTCTGGCATTCAGCATTGCGCCTGTACTTGATGGTCTTCTTGGCTCCGTAGTAGGCATCTTCCAGTGAGATGCGGAGATTGGTCAAGAGGTCGAGGTTTTCTCCACGATCACCCTGAAAACCTGAGAAAAAGCTGTCAGAATTTCCAAAACCGAAATTCCCGCCGAAAATCCTGTTGAATATGTCCCCCAGATCACTGAAGTCGTTGAAATGCGAGAAATCCTGCCAGGTGAAATTGCTCCCTCCTGAACCGAATTCCACGTGGCCAGTCTGATCATACATTCTCCTCTTCTGCTCATCAGACAGGACCTCGTAAGCTTCGCTGATTTCCTTGAATTTCTCCTCAGCCTGTGCCTTATTATCCGGATTGGCATCAGGATGGTATTTTTTGGCAAGATTTCTGAATGCTTTCTTTATTTCATCAGGCGTTGCATCCCTGCTAACGCCCAGTATTTCATAATAGTCCTTAGCCATCTATGCCGGCTTCCTCCCTCAGCTTATTTTTCCTTGAAGTCGGCGTCAACTGTTTTGCCTTCATCTGAGGCCTGCCCTGTCCCGGATGTTTGCTCAGTCTGCTGTTCCGCCCCTGCAGATCCTGTTGCATCCTGTGTCTGGTACATTTTGGCACCTATGTCCTGGATCTTCTTGGATAGCTTTTCTGAGAGTTCGTCAATCTTTGCGATATCCTTCTTGGAAATGGCTTCCTTGAACTGCTTGAGGTCTTCCTGTATGTCCTTTTTTGCAGCTTCATCTATCTTGTTTCCAGCTTCATTTATGGTTTTCTCTATAGTATAGCTGAGAGTTTCCGCGGCGTTTATCTTCTCCACTTCTTCCTTCTTCTTCCGGTCCTGTTCAGCGAACTCCTCTGCCTGCTTCTTCATTTTCTCGATCTCTTCTTTGGAAAGCTTGTTTGTTGCACTTATTGAAATACTCTGGCTCTTGCCGGAACCCTTGTCCACTGCAGAAACATGCAGTATTCCGTTGGCATCTATATCAAATGTTACCTCTATCTGAGGAATACCTCTTGGCGCAGGTGGAATTCCCACAAGGTTGAACATTCCAAGTGATACATTGTCTGCTGCCATTGGCCTCTCGCCCTGTACAATGTGGATTGTGACCGCTGTCTGCATATCAGCTGCGGTTGTGAAGACCTGGGATTTTTTGGTAGGAATTGTTGTGTTGGCAGGAATTATGGGAGTGGTGACACCACCAAGTGTTTCGATTCCAAGGGTCAGCGGGGTAACATCCAGAAGAACTATATCCTTTATCTCGCCGGAAAGGACTGCTCCCTGGATTGATGCACCAATAGCAACGCATTCCATGGGATCCACTCCACCCTCGGCCTTCCGGCCGAAATAATCTTCAACGAACTTTTTCACCATTGGTATTCTGGTGGGCCCTCCCACAAGGATGATCTTTGTAATATCCGATTTGCTCAATTTTCCTGCTTCAAGGGCCTTGTCAAGTGGGACTTTGCAACGATTGACAATGGGTTCAATGAGCTCCTCGAATTTTGACCGGGTAAGGGTATAGTTCAGGTGTTTTGGCCCATCCTGAGTGGCAGTTATATAGGGCAGGCTGATATCAGTCGACATTGTTGATGAAAGCTCAATCTTTGCCTTCTCAGCTGCATCTTTAAGCCTGATGTATGCATTTTTATCCTTGGACAGATCCACTCCTTCCCTGCTCTTGAAATCGTCCACAAGGAATTTTATGATGGCCTCGTCCATGTCTGTTCCACCCAGATTGGTGTCGCCTGATGTTGATACGACTTCGAATACGCCTTCGCCGAAATCCATTATTGTGACATCCAGTGTTCCTCCTCCAAGGTCGAAGACAAGGATTTTCTGTGACTGGTTCAGCTTATCAATTCCATAAGCTAGCGAGGCAGCTGTGGGCTCGTTTATTATACGTTTGACGTCAAGGCCGGCAATTAATCCAGCATCCTTTGTTGCCTGTCTCTGGTTATCGTTGAAATAAGCTGGAACCGTAATCACCGCTTCCTTTACCTCTTCCCCCAGGAAAGCTTCGGCATCCCTCTTTATTTTCTGGAGAATGAATGCAGAGACCTGTTGCGGGGTGTACTCCTTTCCCATCACCTTGAATTTGAAGTCCGTTCCCATTTTTCTCTTTGCAGCGTATATTGTACCCTCCGGGTTCAGCAGCGCCTGCCGCTTAGCCGGTTCGCCCACAAGCAACTGCCCATCCTTGGTGAATGCAACATAGCTTGGAAATGACTTTCCACCTATTGAAACGCCCTCCGCACTGGGAATAATTGTTGGCTTGCCTGAAATTACCACTGCTGCTGCAGAGTTGCTTGTTCCAAGATCAATTCCTATTATTTTTGACATAATTCATCACCTTTTTCCAACTATCACTTTTGAAGTCCGTATTACCTCATTATTGAGTTTATATCCCCTCTGAACCTCTTCAAGGACTATCCCATCCTCTTCGGAAGGCGAGACTGCAATTACCTCATGCATAAATGGATCAAATTTTTTGCCTTTGCTTTGAATCTCTGAGAAGCCATAAGATGAGAGTATCTTGATCAACTGATCCCTCAGAGGCTTTATCTGAGTACTGTCCTTTGAGTTCAGCATGGCTGCGTCCATTGTATCCAGAATGGGAAGAATACTTTTAATGATATCCTTCCCGGCATTCTTCTTCATCTGATCCATTTCGCGGTCCCTTGCACGGGCATAGTTTTCCATTTCGGCTCTCTGTCTCAGATACAGTTCTTTATACTGGTCAAGTTGTTGAGAAAGCTCAAGAAACTTGGCCGTCATCTGAGCCATATTTACGCGATCTCTTGCGAGAGCACGTTGCCTGCTATGCTCCATCTCTATCCCAATGGGATCATGCCTATTAAGATTTGAAGGGGAATGTGGGGACATCTTACTAGTGAATTTGTTCTTCTATATAAACACAGCTAATTAACAGGGCTACCGTCTCTCCATGATTACGTAATGTCTTGTCAGAGATTTGTGTATCCTGTTATCTATGACCTTAAGAATCGTGAAATCTGGCAGGGCTCCTGGCAGCATCTGGAGATCCGAGACGGCTATAATGCAGCGCGACCCACGTTTCAGAATTTTACCGAATTTCTCCATGCTTTTTCTGTAAAGTTCCAGAATATCCTGCCTGTGCATGGGGGAATTACGGCCATAGGGAAGATCAGTTACAATAGCATCGATATTGTTGGGAATCTCAACCTCAAGGAAATTCCCTGTAATTATGCTGAAGTCACGAATCCCGAAATATTTGAGATTCAGTTTTGCACCAGCTGTCATCTGGAGCGACATGTCGATTCCCACAACTTGCCTTCCAGTGGACCCTGCTTCCATCAGTATGCCGCCTGTTCCGCAGAACGGGTCAAGAATGGTTCCGTTCTTTGGTGCATTGGACACATTAACGAGAAACCTCGCTATCCTTGGGTGCATTGATATGGGTGAAAAGAATGGTCTTCTGGGAGCTCGCCTTTTCTCGAACTGACTGCTGTTACCGGAGAATATTTCAATTGCAACATACCACTTCTCAAGGTGGTAAACCCTGACTATGAAGTCAGGAGATGAAAAAGAAACACGACCACTCCCACCCAGTATTCCGCCAAGATACGATTCAAGCGACGAACCGTGGCAATCAGAGCCATCCAGAAAACGGACATAAAATTTTCCAGGTGGCAGGGATTCACCAGAAATAGCCTCCTGTCTATCTTTTATTTCAATCACTCTAGAAATTCTTTTTACAAATGCTGAATCCGAGATATTCGAAACAGATCCGGATATTAATGCGATTCCGTTTTCAGCATATATAAGCTCCGAGCCCGAAAGAACACAGAAATTTGCGATTTCGTAAAGTGATGCTTCAGGTATATCCTGAGAGTACTCGAGGACAAAAATCTCTCCCATGGATATTCTATTCTGACTTAACTGGATTCTTTAAGGCGCTTAATTTCCTTTGTAATATCCATATCAAGATTCTCATAGACCTTGCTGAGCCTCTTGATGGATCTCTTTACAGCAGCCTGTGGCTTGCCGGTCTTCACGCGCACGAATATTTTCGGAGTATCTATTATGGGATGTTTTATGTAATATCTTGCCTCAGCAACCTGTTCATCTCTTAATATCTCATCGATAAGTGGCCTGAGAATTGTATTGTCGTAGTTTAGCATTTCAAGTGTAATTGAGTCCTTTTCCTTGGAAACGACTCTTAGTGAACTATCCATGGGAGGTTCATTAGACATGGATATATATTCTTCACTATTCCGGGACAGGTTTCCTACCTATAACCAATTCCTTCGAAGCCTATCCACCGCGAGTCATCTCATTATTCCATGAACTCTGTTCTCATAAATTCAACTGTCGTGCTTTGTTTTTCAGTCTTCGCTACCACAAACTCAGCAGCCTTGCTGTTCATTATGTCGTAATATGCCCTGATGTTGTGAAAACCTTTGTGTTGCCAGGATTTCCATTTTCACGAACACCATGTTTCACTTCTGGACCTCATTTTTGCGTCTCCCATAATTTTCCAGAGTTGCATTGGGAAGCTGCAATATGCTGACGTCAGTGGTTCCGCTTATGTTTGCCCGATTCATGGCTCACAGTTGCAAATCGCTTCGTGTATAACAGATGTCCTAATGGACCTCACCCTGTTGCTGAAACAATGAGACTGGTGCCGTAAATGATAAAATATTCCAATGCACGAAAAAATACTAATAAGTAGTTACGATGAAAGAGCGACCGAATTGCTTAATTATGAATCCAGAGGAAATCAGCAAAATGAATGCAGAAGAGTTGACCGTGAAACAAGCGTGACCTGGGTTTGGCAATTCGCTAAAAAGTCAGAGCATATTTTTAATTTGCGAGATGGTTTGAATGGCAGTTTCTAAGAAAGTGATAATAATTGGGGATGGGGCAGCCGGCATTATGGCGGCAAACAAATTGAGATTCCATTCCACTGATAAGGAGCTGGAAATAACGGTTATAGGGAACAATCCACGACATTTCTATAAGCCGGATGGCGTCTTGATACCGTTTGGATACAAGAATTACAGGAAGAGTGTAAAGCCTGTGAATTTCCTCCTGAATTACGGAGTGAATTACCTCAAGGATGAGGTGTTGAGGATCAACGCTGATGAGAACATAATATTCCTGAAATCCGGCAAGAGCCTTATTGGGGATTACATAATAATAGCAACTGGAGACAGATATTCGCCAGAAGAGATACCTGGATATGAGGGTGAGGCCAGGCACTTCTTTGACCTTCAGAGAGCCATGGAGTTAAGGGAATATATAAAAACATTCCAGGGTGGGCAGGTGTTCATAGGCAGTGCAGGGGAAGTTATCCAGTACCCTGAGTCACTTTATGAATTTGCATTCGTTCTTGAATCATATCTGGCAGAGAATGGCCTGAAGGATAAGACGACAATAGTGCTTGCAACACCTTCAAAGGAGCTATCTTCGGATCCAGCAGTTCACAGAGATCTTTCCGGCATGCTGGAAAGCAGAGGAATACAGTTTCATCCAGGTGTTGTCATAAAATCAGTAGACCCGAAAAACAAGGAAGTTGCTGGCAGCGATGGAGCAATGTACAAGTATTCACTGCTCATTCTGGTACCGCCACACAGAGGACAGAAGTTTGCCATAGATTCAGGCATCGCTGATGAGAAGGGATATGTGGTTGTTGATCCCAAGGATCTTTCTGTGAAGGGTAACAGGACAATTTTTGCAATCGGTGACGCAAATAACCTTGGTCTTGGCAAATCTGCAGTAGCTGCACATGGCCAGGCTTCATTTGTGGCATCGTTGATCATATCAAAGACGGTAGGTGGACTTAAGGAGGAAAAGATGACCGCAAAGGTTCCAGAGTTCGCATTAACCGGGAACGACACTGCTTTCTCCTTCTATGATGCTCCGGGAAGAGCATCCCGCGGGATTAACGTGAACAAGGGGGACTTCATGCTGAGATGGACATCGGCGGACACATATTTCTCCACAATTCTGAGGGGGATGATTTAAAATGACAGAGAACGAGGAAGAGATGAAAAATACTGAGGAAGAGAACGAAGACGATATAGAGCCCCTGTTGAGAGGGCTCCTTGAAAACAAACATGCCTTTGAATCGCTTATGAACATGCTGACCAAGCTCAACAATTCTGGTTTGATGTCTGTTGTGGAGAATATATCCGCGGACTATCTGCCCAGCGATATAGAGTTCCTGTCTGAGTTCCTGACTTCAAAGGACTTCCTGACATCTTTCGTTAAAACCATGAACGTTGTTACGGCACTTTCCCATTCCCTGGCTGGAGAAAGGGCATCTGATGCCCTTAAGGCGATCCTCTACAACAGTGACGCCATATGGGAAGGTATGGTTACGGGTGCCAAGAACCCCGAGGCCATTTCTGTTCTAAGGCTTTACGCAATGCTCAGGGATCCTGACACTGCCGCAGGCCTGACTGCAGTATTGAATGCCCTTAAGGCCGTAGGGATGGCACTGAGAAAGGTTCCGGACGAATAATTTCAAGAAGAAATTACCCAATAATCAATTTTATATCATTATTGCATATGAACGTCCAGTTGTGATATCTCCCGTATGCAATATTGCACTGATTCGTTCCACTAATCTCAGGCCCAGTTACAGCCATGTAGATGAAATCAGAGGCAAACAAAAATTGCGATTCCTGAACCTGCTGATGGAAGGTGGGAAATGGCTGATCGCGGAAAATGTAGGGAGAGGAATTGGAACGGATGAACTTTCCAGAATAGAAGAAGAGTTCCGTTCTAAGGGTGCAGAAAGCATTTTTATCCGCAATGGTATATTGTATTCACGTCTTCATTCTGCCAACGATGACTTGATGAGCAAGATTAATGGCATACCCGGATGCAGGATTGGTCCACTGCATATATGGAATATGGATGATGTTTATTTCACCATCGAATATTTTCCGGAACAGGCAGGAAAAATCAGTGATATACTTCTAGACTATCTTTCATACAATCATTCTCTATCAGTTTCTCTGGAATACTTGGGAGATTATTCCGGCAATATTCCATTCATGCTTAACCTGTTTCAGTCACTTGGAGGGGATCTTGGTGAGTACTCCATGGTCACCACAGCATGGAACGCAACTTCAGGTGAGTTAGCCCGCGAGACCTCAGGTATTTTCCTGAATCCGGGATTTTTCTATCCAAAGGCCATGTCGGATTCTGATACAGGTGAAATGATCTTTTACGGGAATGGGAACGATTTCAGTGGACCGGCTTCCGAGATTGTTGACAGAAATCAGAGAATCTATCAGATATCTCTAAGGACCAGGTTTTTTAATGATTTTTATGAATCAATGAAGGAAGCCGGAATTTGGCCACTGATCTTCAATGCGGTTTCTGACGGTAGCACCGTGACTAACAACATGATGATCAGGAATAATGAGGTTGAAGGTTTCACAATTGCCCTCAGACGGCACTTTGGAAAGAGTGCCAGGAACATTCATGTAAACTCCATTGCATCGGTTGTGCGTGCAAATGAGCACTTCTCTGGATCAAAGGAAGTGCCGTGAATGCTGTCCACTGTGAGCTGTTCCATAAAAATCTAAATATGATGCCAATTTACGGCTTCTATGAATGTATCGTTCAAATACAACAGTGAGGAAGGATTCATCTCGGATACCCCTGGAAAGACCAGGATTGTGCTGAAGAATTCACTTTCAAACCACCAGGAGAATTATGCACCGACAGAGCTTCTTCTTCTGTCAATGGGAGGATGCACATCGGATGATGTACTTTCCATGCTGAAGAAGATGAGGGTAAATTTCACTGAATTCAGGTGTGAAGTAAATGCAGAAAGACACGAGGAACATCCGCGTACAGTGAAGAATGTTGACATACATTACATATTCTCCGGGGATGTTGATGCTGAAAAGGCCAGAAAAGCCATTGGGCTCTCACTGAATAAATACTGCAGCGTATCAATTCTTGCTAAAAGGGGAGGCGCAAATGTAACGTACTCCCTGACAATAAACGGTGAAACGCTTCATAGCAGATCTAATCCGGGACTGCTTGCCGAAGTGTAATGATTATGGTGTCTTTAGGCCATTTCCAGTCATTATGAGCAACGCATTTTCATTGCCATGAATCTTTCTGGAGGCAGCAAATACTGTTGCTGAACTGTATTCCACATAGATGCCGGAATGAGCCAGATCATTTCTGGCCGATATTATCTCATCTTCAGATACAACAATGCATTTTCCCCCGTAATGTTTCAGTTCCCTGGTCATTTCGTCCAGAAGCGGTGGATTCTTGGAAACCAGTGCATCTGCAACGGAGTTTGTTACAGCCGATGGATCATATTGAAAACCGTTTATTCTTGAACAGAGAGGGCACACTGCCTCTGTCTGGACTGCCACAATTTCTGGCATACCAGATGTTTCACCCGAATTCATGAGGTGCCTGAACCCTGCTATGACCCCAAGCATCAGTGTCCCGGCGGAAACAGGAATGAAAACCCTTTCAGGAATCCTGTATCCCATCTGCTGGAATATTTCATAACTTATCTGGCGCATGCCGTCCCTGAATTCCGGGTTGAGCACATGGCTGGCATAGTATCCCCGATGCGACTTTGCCGCGGTTGCCACATCTTCCCTTGTTCCCCTGATTGTATGTATCTCTGCCCCATAAGCAATTATCTGGCTCATCTTGCTTTTCATTGTGGCCTCTGGCACGAATATATTTACTTTATAGCCTGCCGATGCTCCGTACGCAGCTATGGATGCACCTGCATTGCCGGACGAATCCTCGTTTATTTCGGAGCCTTTGGGCAGATTCTCCAGAAGGCTTGAGATCAACACTTTACTGCCTCTATCCTTGTAAGAGAATGTTGGTGAGAAATATTCCAGCTTTAGCTTCATTCCCGCAACATCCACAACAGGAGTGGCAACCTCACCTAGTGATATCACATGCTTCAGGTATGGATAATTACCCCTGAAATCACAATCACGATACCTGAAATCAACTCTAGGAATGAGTATGCCACCGCATGAACATAACGGACCGGAATTGAAAGAATGTCTTTCCTTGCCACATATGCTGCAATAAGCTGGTAACATGATAAAAGAATATGGGGTGGTAAGATATAAAAAAATGGATGTTTAGAGAGACGCGTAATAGGCTTCGTCGTAAGGTTCCGGCTTGAGACCCTTACGTTCTCTTATCTTGGCAACAACATCCTTCTGAAGTTCTGGAGGAACACGCTGGTAGCCATGGTTTTCTGAGTTCCAGAGCACCTTGCCACCGGTTGCACTCCTTATGGCTGACGCAAAACCGAACATACCTGCCACAGGGACTCTGGCAACTATGACTATTTCGTCCCCTTCCTGTGTCATCTCATCAACAACGCCCCTTCTCTGCTGAATTTCGTTTGTGACTGACCCCATAACTTCCTGCGGTACACTTATGTAAACTCTCTGGACAGGTTCAAGGAGTATCCTCTTTGCCTGTGTCATTGCTCCGTATATTGAGTTCCTGCCTGCGGGAATGACCTGGGCCGGTCCCCTGTGTATGCTGTCCTCGTGAAGTTTTGCGTCCACAAGCCTGGCCTTTATTCCATATACCTTTTCAGAGGCAAGCGGACCCTTAGCCATGACTTCACCGAATGCCTCTATGAGCAGTTCCATTGTTTCATCGAGATACTGGATTCCCTTTGTTACGTCCAGCAGAAGATTGTCGCCGTCGACTGCAACCAGACCTCTTGATTCTTCCCTTGTGAGACCATTCTTCTCTAGCAGTTCCATAAGGGCCTTCTTATCCTTGAATTTCGCCCCCTGCGGGATGGTACCATCCTTGATGAGATCCACAATTGCATCTGGGAGTGGTTCCACTTCAAAGTAAAACCTGTTATGCTTATTGGGAGACTTCCCTTCGAAAGGCCCACCCTTGTGATCAACTGTTTCCCTGTACACCACAAGAGGATCGGATGTGGTCACGTCGACCTTGTAGTCATTTCTTATCCTGTATAAAGTGACTTCAAGATGGAGTTCACCCATTCCTGAGATAAGGTGTTCCCCGGTTTCCTGGTTGATATCAACCTGAATTGACGGATCGGCCTTTGAAACACTCCTGAGCACCTCTATCAGTTTTGGAAGATCTGCAGTATGCTTTGCTTCAATTGCCAACGTAACCACAGGCTCTGAATAATGAACCATTGGTTCGAACGGATCCATGTTTGGAATGGACGAAACGGTCGATCCTGCCACTGCGGCTTTAAGGCCTACAACTGCAGCGATATTTCCAGCAGCCATTTCATCAACTGAGATCCTGTCTGGACCCACCATCATTGATAGAAGCTGTACCTTGTATTTGTTGTTGGACATCCCGGATATGTACAGTTCGCTGCCCTTCCTGAGCGTACCGCTGAAAAGCCGACCCACGGCAATTTCACCTGCGTGGGGATCGACAATAATCTTTGTTACCATCATGCTTACAGGCCCCGTGTGGTCACAGACAGACATGGCCTTTCCGATTTCGGAATTTATGTCACCTTTCCATATTTGCGGAATCCTGTATTTCTGTGCAACCAGCGGATTAGGCAGGTGCTTTATAACCATATCAAGAATAATCTCGTGAAGCTGCACTTTCTTTGCAAGTTCTTTCTGTTTCCCGTCACGGACCATTTCGGCAATGTCCTTGAAAGACATCTTGTATTTCGCCATGGCTGGAACTGAGATGGCCCAGTTGTTATAAGCGGAACCAAATGCGACTCTACCATCCTGAACGTTAACCTGCCAGGATTGTTTGAACTCTTCTGGCCCATATTTTGCCAGGAGTTTGTTGACATCCGTGATGATCTTGAGGAAACGTTTTTGCATCTCGTCCCCGTTCAGTTTCAGCTCATTTATGAGTCGATCAACTTTGTTAATGAACAGGACTGGCTTTACTTTCTCCTTCAGGGCCTGCCTGATCACGGTTTCAGTCTGTGGCATTACGCCCTCAACAGAATCCACAACTATGATTGCCCCATCGACAGCCCTCATGGCCCTGGTCACATCCCCCCCAAAGTCAACGTGTCCGGGTGTGTCAATAAGGTTAATGAGGTACTCCTCAGAGCCATAGGTATGAACCATTGAAGCTGTTGCAGCATTTATGGTGATTCCTCTGGCCTGCTCCTGCTCATCATAGTCCAGCATCAGCTGTTTTCCTGCCAGATCCTCGCTCATCATGCCGGCTCCAGCAATCAGGTTATCGCTGAGTGTTGTCTTGCCATGATCAATATGGGCAGCAATACCCATATTCCTGATTCTTTCTGGTCTTTCGATTAATTTCATTGCCTTCGCAATGTTGTCTTCCTTTCGTCCCATATTTCACCAACTTTGCTAAATGATATTTCGGTAATAAGAAAGCATTATTTAACGGTTTTAAAAAGAGTTTAGTTACGATTTTATCTGAATTTCGATCTGAACCCCATCCGGGATAGGAATTCTCATGAGCTGTCTCAGGGTTCTCTCATCAGCGTCCACGTCTATGAGACGCTTGTGAATCCTCATCTCCCATCTGTCCCATGTTGGAGAGCCTTCTCCGTCAGGACTTTTCCTGACAGGAACTACAAGCCTCTTTGTGGGAAGGGGGACTGGCCCATGAACCTCGACTCCTGTCCTGGTGGCTATTCCCTTGATCTCATTGCAGACAACATCAACAATCTTGTGCTCAGTTCCACTAAGGGAAATTCTAGCCTTATAGGATGCCATGGAGTTCACCTTACTTTACTTCAACCTCAATGCACTGCCCTGCAGCCACAGTTTGCCCCATGTCCCTTATGGCAAATCTTCCAAGCTGCGGGATGTCTGAGACTTTTTCTATTACGAAGGGACGATCCGGAACAATTTTAACGATTGCTATGTCCCCGGTTTTTATGAAGTCAGGGTGATCCTTAAGCGTTGTTCCATCCTTTGGATTCAGTGTCTTCACTATCTCGTCAAATCTGCATGCTATCTGTGTGGTGTGAACATGGAACACAGGCTTGTATCCATTTGCAATAACACTTGGATGGTTAAGCACGACGACCTGGGCAGTGAAACCTTTCACCACTGTTGGCGGGGAGCTCACTGGACCGCATACGTCACCCCTCTTGATGTCATTCTTTGCAATGCCCCTTACGTTGAATCCAATGTTGTCTCCAGGTTCGGCCTGTTGCATTGTTTCATGGTGCATTTCAATTGACTTGACTTCTCCCTGCTTGTCTGCGGGTTCGAATATGACCTTGTCTCCAATCTTAACTATTCCGGTTTCAACCCTGCCAACAGGAACCGTGCCGATACCGGTGATTGAATAAACATCCTGTATGGGGAGCCTGAGTGGCTTGTTTGTGGGTTTTTCCGGGGGCTTCAGCGCATCCAGTGCTTCCAGGAGCGTTGGGCCGTTGTACCATTTAAGATTTTCTGATTTCTTGACGATGTTGTCGCCCTTGTATCCGCTGATCGGGATGATCGGAACATTCTTGTAACCTATGGAACCAAGAAGTTTTTCAACCTCCTTCTTAACTTCTTCATATCTCTGCTGATTGTAAGGAGGCTGCACTGCATCCATCTTGTTTATGAGAATGATAAGCTGCTGAACACCAAGTGTTCTGGCAAGGAAAGCATGCTCCCTTGTCTGAGCCATTACGCCCTCGCCCTCTCTTGCTGATACTACCAGCATGGCTGCATCAGCCTGGCTGGTTCCAGTTATCATGTTTTTTACGAAGTCTCTGTGTCCAGGAGCATCAATGAGCGTGAAATAGTACTTGTCAGTCTCGAATTTCCTGTGGGAAAGATCTATTGTGACCCCTCTCTCCCTCTCTTCCTTGTACCTGTCCATGACCCATGCAAACTCAAATGTTGCCTTGCCCTTCTCTTCGGCCTGCTTTCTGTATTCCTCAATAATATGAGACGGAATCTCCCCATGCTCAAAGAGAAGCCTGCCTACAAGCGTTGACTTTCCATGATCTACGTGTCCGATGGTTACCAAGTTTATGTGTGGTTTCTGCGTTGCCATTTATTTTCACCTAATCTTCTATCAGATTCTATCCGCGCATATAAGGACTCATATCTAGTGTGTCCTTAAAGACTTAACCGGAATAGTCAGGACAATATATAGACTTTTTCAAAACCGTTTATATGCTCCTGTGGATAGTCCAGATATGATTTTATTATTCTTTGTAATGTTTTCCTGTGACTTTATCTAATGTGTATGTTATCCCGCACGGGGACGAGCTTATAGATGTTCCAGACCAGGATTCCAGGAAGATGCAGGATATGATCAGGAGCCTGTCAAGAAGTGATGACTCTGAAACCGTTGTTATTCTCAGCCCCCATGGCATAAGGATCTCGGATTCTGTTGGGGTTGTTACAACTGAGTACTCCAAAGGTGATCAGGTATTCGGAAGAAAAAGGGTTCGACGAAGGTTCAGGAATGATGTTTCTCTGGCCACTGAGATAGCCGGATCCATACCGGGATTTACCAGGTCAGTATCATTCATCACTTCTTCCGGCCCTAAATCAGAATTTCCACTTGACTTTGGGACGTTGATACCGTTATCGTTCTTCAAGCCTGAGAGGGTTGTGCTTATAGGACAGCCAAGGGTGCGGGACAGGGAGAAGCTTATGAGATTCGGCAGGGCCCTTTATTCAGCGGTATCAGACCGCGATTATGGTGTATCAGTAATTTTCAGTGCAGATCAGGCTCACACGCATGCACGTGACGGACCGTATGGATTTTCGGAAAGTGCAGCAGAATACGAGAGCATTGTTGTCAGTGCAATAAAGTCAAACGATTTCTCAAGCCTGTCAAAAATTACCGATAAGATGATAGATGAAGCAAAACCAGACAGCTTCTGGAATATGATGATACTGAAAGGTTTCATTGAAGCCAGCAGGATCTCACTTGTATACGACTTCAGCTATGTTGAACATTATTTTGGGATGCTGCTTGCCCATTCTGCCTGAAATTCATGAGGAATAAATTTATACTTTTCGTGGATTACTATCATATGACGACGGATCATAAGATCATAGCCATACTTGTCATATGCGCCCTGGTGACCGCCATTTTTGGCTACGCAGTTGTGTCGAATCCGTTCTGATAGCCATATCATCTTAATTTTTATGGCAGAGCATAATCTTCCGGACTAAATATATAAGATCAAATCATTCTGCTGCATGAACTTTTCAGATGAGCTGAAAACACTGAAGAAACAGGTGCAGTCGGAGGAAGAAATTAACATTGATACATCCGGCGTTGATAAAATAATAATATCCGGCATGGGTGGATCTGGAATTGTTGGAAATATCTTTTCGGAACTATATGACAGAAAACCCGTAACGGTTGTTTCAGATTATGGTATCCCATCCTTTGCGGATGAAAAGACTCTTTTCATTGCAATCAGCTACTCAGGCAACACGGAGGAAACCCTTTCCACAGTTAAAATGGCCCGGGAGAAGGGATGCAAAATCGTGGCGATAACCTCAGGCGGTAAGATAGGGGCCAGCGTTGATAATAAGGTTCTGATCCCGGCCGGTATTCAGCCAAGATCTGCGCTGGGGTACATGTTGATGCCACTTTTGAATACCTTTCTTAAGCCATCAAGCCAGGAAAGGAATGCAACCGCTGCAATGATAGGCGCCATTGATGAGGACAACAGCGACATGGAATCTCTGGCCCGTGAAATATGGTCCGGCAAACTTATTCCTGTAATACTGGGCTTTTCTCCATTCAAGTGGGTAGCATACCGCTGGAAGACACAGTTCAATGAAAACTCCAAAATACTTGCCTTCAGCAATTATTTTCCAGAGTTGAATCACAACGAGACAATGCCATACCGCGGCACATACAGAAAAGATGAGTTCAAATTCATCGTTATTGGGCACCCGGAAAATATGAGAATAGAGGAGAGAATCAAATGGACATCGTCTCTCACTTCCACTCCTTTCCACAGGGTGGATGTCAGGGGCAAATATCTGCTTGACACGCTGTTTGGCTTGATACACAAGGGAGATTACCTCACATATCACCTGGCAAAACTTTTGAATGTTGATCCAACAGACGTATCACTGATTGAGGAGCTGAAGAAGAAGTTGAGCCGTTAATCCACCACCCGGGAGCCGCCAGGTGGAAGTATCCCCTCTATTTCTTCTTTCTCGATGCCGAGCCTCTTTGCAATCTCTCCGGCAACCTGCTGCCTCTTCGTGTCTCCCGGTACGATGTGCACATTCCTGTCACCATTTTTGCCTTCTGGAAAAGTAGGATGGATCATGGGTATCATTGTTCCACGTGATTCATACATTGATATGTAAAGGTCCATTGGCAGATCGAAATAATAATTCCTCTTCCCTCTGACAATCCATGATCCTGTTGTGACAAACTCTCCTGATTCTGGCGTTTTACTTACCTGGGATGGCAATACCCAGTAAGCGGTGCCTGATGAAAGGCCAGCAGACCATGCCCTTGAGAACGCTACAGAGAAGTTGCAAGCTTCGCGAAGTGTGCTATCACCTGGCTGGTTCTCCCCCTCTACCTTGATAACCGTACTGGGTGCCCCGTATACTTCAGCGTGCACGTATATGTCGTGGTCCTTCAGGTGCCTCTTGACTATTTTTTCATTGCTCTTTGCATCCCTTCCGGCAATGACCAGAAAACCCTCCGACGAAACAAACCAGTGGTATGTTTCAAACCATTCCCGTCTCCTTGCCTTCTTCACAGGCTGGGCCTGTTTCATAACCGCCCTGTCTGTATCCTCTATGGCCTTCATGGCGCCCTCAATTTTGCTCTTAAATTCCTTTGATCTGGCAAAATAGTCGCTGGCATTCTGTCCTGCTGTTCTGTCAAGGTTGAGCTCGAACTCCTGGCCTGAGGCTTCCAAGGTCACAATTCGCTTGGCGGGATCGAACGACTTCACCCTGAATCCTGAATAGATCTGTCCCTTATCGATCTTTCCAGAAGATGAGAACGACCGTGACATCTGGCGTATGATTCCGTCTATCCTGGAAACATCTGCCATTATGGCTTTCCCCGCCTCTGTGTATATGGATCTCTTGATTTTGAATTCCTCGATGCTTTTCTTCATTGATTCCAGGCGCCTGGAAAGATGATCCTCATCGCTTTCCTTGGGGAAGTGGTTCTTTATGAAATCCACCATGCCCTCGTTCAGATCGCCGTATATTGTTGTTGGCAGTATCTGCAGATGTTTCATTTCAATGGGTGAAAGCAGATTCTGCTTCTCAAAGAAATACCCTTTTCCCAGTTCCGCCTCTGCAAGGATGGATGAAAATTCATCCCGGATCTTTTTGGATTCACCGGAAATTTCTCTGGACGGAAGGGCCTTATCAATGTTGATCCGGTAGAGCAATTCTTCAGCGATGTCACCACCCAGGTTCATTCTGGTTGCCAGAGTTTGCACCGCAGAAGCCTTGCTGCTTTCCAGAACGGAGCGTATTTCAGTTTCCCCCATAAGAAGTGGATCCACAAGTGATGGAGGAACGTATTTTTCTCCTTTCAGGATTTTTCGGTTTTTCCATTCTCTCTGCTCAGTTGCAAATTCAATCTTCCCCTCATTCGTCACAATGAGGTTCCCATCCCTGAACATTTCAAGGATAATTTCCTGGCCGGTATGGAGAGTGAGCTTCACAACCCGGTCAAAATTGATCTGCTCTACCTTGATTATGCGCCTCTCTGAAAGAATTTTCCTGAGGAGCATTGAAAGTGGTGTGGCTTCATCGGGCCTCTCTCCATCGTAGAATATTATGCCTTTGGATAGTGATATCATGAGGTAATTTTTTCCGGTTTCCGACCCGTATAGCTGAAGTACGAAATCACTGGTGCCGGACTGATATACCTTTTTAATGAATGACCCCTCAATTCTGAAGGAATATCTTTTCAAGAAAGCATAGAAGTCCAGAGAAGATGGCTTTGGATTCATTTAATCCGGATTGCATTATTGGTAATATATGATTCCAGGAGTAACACTGTCATTATTTCTCAACTTCAGCGGGACAAATGTTTGCGGATAGTACCTGTCACAGGGGGTTGATGGCACATGAGATTGTTATACCCATCACATGAGCATAATTCATTTAGAATGTTCATCAGGTGGAAAATTCAAACGGACCTCTGCTGCGTGCATTCATACAGTCAAGTATTTAAGCACTGTTGAAATCAAAAAATGAGGAAACTATGGATTTCAATGGAACATTTGAGCTGAACACGTCCATGGACAACATATACCGCTTTGTCATGGACCCTGAAAAACTGGCCTCCTGCATTCCAGGACTGAAGAAGATGGAAAAGATTTCAGATACTGAGTTCACTGTGCTGGTCAAGGTCGGTATAGCTTTCATAAAGGAGGATTTCAACATAAAATTCACTGTGCTGGAAAGCGAGCCGCCTTCACACGCTAGGCTGGCAGGCGTGGGTGCCGGCAAAAGTGGCACCGTGGACATAACGGCAGATATGCATCTCACCGAGAATGACGGAAAAAGCACTATGTTGTGGACTGCTCAGGCAAACGTAGGTGGAAAGATCGGATCCATGGGACAGCGGCTTATTACTGGACAGGCTGAAAAGATCATCAACCAGATGTTCAAAGGGATAAAGGAAGCACTTGAACCGAACTGATGCTGACGGAGGCTCAGACAAAAATCTCAACGCAGCAGTTCAGCAGGGAAATAGTACTTTTTTTATTTTTTTCACCCTGCCTGTTGAAGACCATGTGAAGAAGAAGATTTCGACGGAGCTGCTGCCCTATGGAAGAACCGAATTCCCAGAGTTCACTCCACTGTGGAATCCCGATAATGCACCGGATTTGAGGCAGAGCAATGAATCATCCAGACTGGTAGCCATAGCCGACAGGCAAATCTCCCCTGACTTGATTCAGATGCAGACAGAAAAGCAAACACTCCACAGTGTTGTGTTGATAAACCCTGAATTCAGGAGTGATGTTGGCAGGAAACTCCACCTTCTGGAGATTCCAGTACTGATTATATCATCAGCAGAGCTGAACTGGGCACTGAGATCTCAGGCAATATCATATCACGATCTCATATCCGGATCTGAGATGGTAAACGTAAGGTCCTCTGCAATCAATCCCCTGCTGGAGCTTAAGTCCCAAGTTTTTAATGCCATTATCAAATTCGAGAAAAATGCCTTCTAAGACCGTTTTAACTAAAATCCAGGTAAGATACGGAGACCTTGATCCTCTTGGCCACGTAAACAATGCTGCTTATCTATCATATCTAGAGATGGGCAGGATGAAATTTCTGAGGGAGAACCTTCCGGAGTATGATCCTATGATGGCCAACATCGTACTGGCACGAATTGAGATTGATTTCAAGAAATCCATTATGCTGGACGATGCCATTACTCTTGAAACATCAATCGAATCCATGGGGAGGACCAGTGTCAGATTCCTGCAGAGGATAGTTGCCGATTCCAGTGGAGAACCATATTCCGTCGCAAAAGTTACAGCTGTATTCATTGACAGAAACAGAAGGCCTGTTCCAGTTCCAGAGGCCATCAGAAATACCTGTTCAGACGGGAGTGGAAATATAGGCAATCCATCCCATTGAAGCGGGAAGAAACACGTCCATCAGATAAAGGCTCATGTGAATGGAGATATCGATGTATATGTTCTTCCTCAAATAGTAGATAGCCCCATATATGCAGGCCATTGCTATATTATCTATAATGAAGAGTTCCAGATAAAATCCAGGGTATCCCGTCGGAGAGAATACCAGATAATTGCTGTATGCCACTGAATATAACAGCGACTGAAGGACAACTGCTCTTCCTTCGCCGATGTACCTCTTCAGGAATACAACCATAATAAACCTGAAATTGAATTCTTCCAGAAAAGCCGGAAAGTATGCTGTCTCCACAACGAAAAGCGGTCCGTTTCTGGAAACTGAATAAAGGTACAGCCAAATGAAAAAAACTGATACGAATATAACCAGATCTCTTGACATGAGCATTTTCCTGACTGCTGATCTCACATCCCTAAGATAGAGGCACAGGAGCACGAAAATCAGTGGAGAAAGACCTATATACAGATAAAATACCAGGGGCCCCTTTGAAAGAAAGAAAAACAGTGCGATGGTGATAAACTCGCCCACCGTGAATACCGTAAGTTCAGACCATTTCCTGCCGTCCATCTCTGTAGCCGCCCAATAGGTTTTTTCATCAGATTTCCAGTTAACGTGGTTGATGCGCTTCGTTGATCCTTATGAATATCGCATTCCCTCATTACCTAAAAATGTCACTTTGAATTTTCACAATTCGAATCGATGATTATGGTATCCCCATGGTGCGTTCTGAAGAATAAATCTGCATATGCAGGATTCGCCAGCATCCTGCCTAAAGATGAACTACGCTTACCAGACAGATTGCAATCAGCAGCAGCATAAGATAATAGTTTGAGAAATGAAATGCTTTCCTGAACTCCGGAAGTGAGTAATTATGAACCATCGGCCGAATCACATAGTATAGAATCATGCCACCCATTACTGCAGCAAGTACAAAGTAAAGTATGCCAACGTGAATTTGCCTGACCCATACTGGAATCAAAGAATACGCCACCAGAATTATTGAATTAATCAAAATCCATCTGCTCCCCTTCTTGACTCCCACCATAGCAGGCAGCATGGGAATACCCGCCTGCCTGTAGTCCTCAGAGTTATTGGTGGCGAGGGCCCAGAAATGAGTGGGCGTCCATAGGAAAACCAGGAATGCAATAAACAGCGCTGTTGCTGAAACGTCATTGGATACTGCTGCCCATCCGGCAAGGGCGGGGAAACTCCCTGCAATGCCTCCTATCACAATATTCCAGGTTGTCCTTCTTTTCAATACAATTGTATACAGTAGGACATAGCTGAGGAATCCCAGGAATATGAAAACAGACGTAAGAGGATTTATAACCAGTGTGGCAACAGCAAGAGCAACGATCAGCATAACTGAACCATAGACGAACGTTGATGTGTATGTCCGGGAATTAACAATGTTCTCGCGGTACCTGGTTCTCTTCATCTCCCTATCTATATCCATATCATAAAGATTGTTGAACACAGCAGCCGACATTGAGGCAAGGCTACCGGCTATCAGAAGAGGTATTATCATTATATAATGCGATGAGAATGCCGGGTCTGAGAAGAATGCTGCAACCGCAACGAGGTCAACAAGAAATGTGATCTCCATCTTAGTTATTTTAAAGAACTCCCTAAAGTTCAAAAGACTCCTCACCACATCCTATATTCACGGTAATACCTTCCTGGATTAAGTCGTTTTCTAAATTCATCGCAAGAAATAAAAATTATGATGATGCACCATTTATAATTATCAATCCGTACATTGAAGTCGGATGCACAGTGCACCAGTAGGTATATATTCCTGGCTTCTCAAAGGGATATGTTTTAGAAACAAAATGCCCAACATTCTGCGTAAGCTCAGAGATTGTTACAATGGTGTAAGAATTTGAACTCTCGTACTTTGTTGGGTTCTGATATATACCTGTGGTTATGCTGGAATACAAAGATGATGTATTGGCCCCGTCGTATGCTATTGTGAACGTATGTGGCGCTCCGTCTGCCTCCGTGAGATTAATGTAAACCAGAGTACTCTCATTGAAATAGAATATCTGGTTTATCAAATT
>DAJC01000039.1 GCA_002498845.1 Thermoplasmatales archaeon UBA509
GACAATGGGTGAGGTAATCAAGCCCAACAGGCCTGATTACATAGTTCAGGAGATTGCACTGAAGGTGCAGTATTACAACGTTCTAAGAGAGATGACATATGCCTATTGAATTGTGCAACACACTTTTTTAGGCAAAGAAATTCATGAAACATTATGGACGGTGGCTAAATGACAGCTCTTGAGTTTATTTTAACGATGATAACAAGTATTGTCTCTCTAGTTATTGCTTTGTGGGCAGTTAAGATCTCTCTTAAAGGAAACAGCCTTCTTATGACCATGACAAAATCTATACAAGCTATCGAATCGAGAAGTCGAGCAAAACGTGGAGACAGTAAGGTATCGGAAAGCACAAAACAGAGGGCAATCCAATTAAAAGAACAGGCGGAGCAACGTAAAACACTAGAATTGGAACTGAAACAAAAACAACAGGAATGGAAGAAAAAGAAGGATGTTGCGAACCTAATAAAATGGTTTTTAGATAGGCTAGAAGACGATTGATATAGGTATCCACTTAAATTAATTTTAAATATCATTGCATTTACTAAATTGCAATACAAATTTACTTATATTTCTAAGGCGTGCTTCAGATCTAAAAACATGGCTAAATCAGAGGTTGTTAAGAGGCTTGAAAATGCTTGGGAAATGCTATCGGATAGAATAGATAATGCACATAAGGAATTCTTGAAAAATGCAGATGAAGAAGACCTTGCTGAGAGCCATTTTGTATGTTGGGAAGAAGCAGATGTTCCATTTCAGTTGGGCAGGTTCTTTTATGCAGATAAAGATGATGGAAAATATGAATTCCACCTTGAAATGAATTTGAAGTCGAAGAATTTTGAAGGATACGAGTTCTCTGACAACGGTAGTCTCAGTAAGGTGCAGGAGAAATTAGGGAAAAACGCAAGGATAGACTTTCTGATAGAAGAAACAACATCTAGTACGCTTTCTGTGTGTGGAGAAGCAAAATATTTTCGATATTCTATTGAGGGCGTTTCGCGTGGAAGAATAACAATAATTGATGCAATCAAAGAAGATTTTGAAAAGTTGAAGACGTTTTCAAAGTATGAGATCTGCCAAGATACAGTATATGCTGTTCTGGACAAATATTATCATAGATTTGACACAAAGTCATGGGATAAAGCTAAATTATTGTTTGAAAAGATGGAAGATTCAGGCATCACAGTTTTCATGAAAGAAGTCTGAGAATGATCTTGTGCAATGAAATATCTCACCACATTATATATTTCTGAAGGTGTGATTTTGCTCGTTACCTTTCTCACTACTAATCTTACTCATAAGATCATTGGTCTGAATTTACAATATATTGTCTGGCATTTCACATTTGGAGTTAGGATTTTCAGGTAGTTTTGTCCGATTTTCAGGTAGACTTTTCAGAAAATATAGTTTTAAATAGGCAGTCAAGAATAATTATGTATGGCTTTTGTTAAAGCATTAGAACTCCTTCAAACGCAAATAAATGAAGAGGAGGAGAAACTTGGAAAATATTGTCGCAGATGCAGTTACGAGGGAAAGAAAGTTCTCATGCATACGGCAATAGTGCAGTGGACGGATAAAGATCACAAAAAACATTCAACTCCCATTTTGAGAGTATGTCCAAACTGTAGGAACGTGAGATGGCTGCCGAATCAGTTTGAGAGGGCAAAATTTCAGGGAGGGTTCATGAGAGAGGACACATTCATAGACGACAATGGTGTAGAGAAAAAATATTATGGTATTTCTAAACTGGAAGTGGCAGACCTAATGCAGGAATTATCTATCATAAGACAACGATTGTATCTGATCAAAATGGCATTCCAACAGAATAGTATGGATATTAGTGGAGGAGTATTAGATTGGAAGCAGTTAATGAAAGCATATTTTGATAAAATTTAGGAGAAACAAATGTTTGGCACTGTGATGACAAGGTTTAATCCGAGGGTATTCGGAACTTTACTCATTGGAATGATGAGCATCATAATCATAATTCTGAAAGTAATGAATGATTATGAGATAGGAAAGAACACATCATTATACTATGAGCTCAATGGCATCATGCTCTCCTTTCCAATCTTCTTTGCAATTGCCATAACGATGATCTTGCATCGTCTTGTCATTGGATATAAAACGATGATCTTGATGTTTGTGTTCTGGCTGATAATTTCATATCTCATAATCACTCCAATAGTGCTTGGAGGAGTTTAATTGGGAGAGATATAAACTAAGGGAATGACGGTCGGGAAGCATAGTTGCTAATATAATGTGTCAGGAGGTTGAATAAATGGATGAAATAGAGAGGGAAGAATTATTGAAAAGGTATGAGGATGCTGTAAGGAAGGCACAGGAAGAATATGAAAATGCAGTAGGCCCAATAAGGAGAAAATATGAAAGCATAGACAGGAAAGCACACAAGGTATACGAAGAGGCTATTGCACAAGCGCAAATGTTAATCAAAGACATCGAGTGGGATTCAGAGGATCATAAGTACACTCTCAAGTCGTATTGAATGACTAACTGCAAACAGTGCCACAAGAAGCTGATGCCCCTTATTGCTGTCGGCATCAGAAACATAAATGTTGGGTTCTACTGCAAGAGATGTAAGAGAATCATTCCAGGGAAGGATATCAAGGTTCAGGGTGATGAATTATAAGGCAGTTATTTGATGAGAATGGAATGTTGATTCTGAGACAACAGCCGGAAACTAAGAATAAGGATAGAACAAGGCATGTGAAATACGGGTCAAGTGTCAGTAAGGTAATGGAATGTCTCAGGGAATACAGTGTTGGTGATAAAATCAGGGTCAGTGATATAAGAAAGAAAACTGGAATTGCTTCACTGACTCGCGTTCTGTGGGTTTTAAGAAGAGATGGCTTTATTGATTATGAAGAGCCAGGTAGTGGCAGGGCATCTTATTTAACAATACTGAGAAAGATATAAAGAAAGCATTTTACGGGCTTATTTAACAGTGCCCAACATAGTTATTGGGAGTAGATTTGTTTACACTTCTTAGTGCGATAATCACATTATACCTTTCTTAAAATTATAATGTTTCAACTCCTCATTACAGCATTGAGGGGCTTTTCGTTGGTCGTTTTGTGACAGAACATTATAATTATATCCCAAAATTATAATGAGAGGTTTCACATTTTGAAAGATAATTGAAAAATCGCTACTAATATTACATAATGGTTAATGCTATCATCGCAAGTGCTATCACTAATGAAGAATATGCCCATGCTATCGAGTTAAATAGTTTACCATTCTTTTTATGTGCGGCATATGAAAAATAGGCAATTACGGCCATAATTAGACCAATATTTGCATACCATGTCAATACTACAACCAAAAGGTTATTTGAATTTTCAAAGAAAAATCCTGAACCTGTCCAATAGTAAATGAAAATGTTTATGGCAATTGAATTCGCGAATACCGTGGATCTGCTTATGTAATGTTTTTCAATTAAAAGACCAACCGCAATTAATGCAATAGGAGCAATAAATGGAACTAACTGTTTTGGTATTAAGTTAAACCATAGAAAATTGTATGGAGAAAAGAAAGAATTAATTGAACCACCAATTGAAGTGAGATTTATTGGATTATTTAAATGAATATTTACGATACTCGACCAGATTTGAGAAATAGTTGTCCAGCCAGAATGTAGAAGACTTTCAAGGAAATTTATGAGGGATTGAAATTCTTCTTGTACTCCTGACTCAAATGAAGAAATCGTAGACATTTTTTGGGTATTAATTCGCGTATAGGTTATATAAATTTTGGATAAAAGAAGTCAGGAGCGAGTTCTACCACTACTTCATTTCCATTGAATAGCTCATAGTTTGATAACATTACTGATTAGCTTACTCAATTATGATGAAGGTAATTCAAGAGTGTGAATTTATAATTTACAAAAATTTATACGTCTTTGTATATTGATCTACTTATGTCATTATGCAGAATAACATTCACACGTAAAGATTGTCCAGGAACAGAGTTTTCATATTACGATAAGTTTGATGATACAATGAAGATAGGCCATGTTTCTTACCTTATGGAGGTTCACAAGAGAGTATTGAGTTACTTGAGAAAAGAAAATGGTTCAGCTTTTGAAAATTTAGTCAGAATTGAAGACTTGGATCAGTCCATGAAATAATGTAAAATCTGACTAAAATATATTTTTTAAATCTTATCTTGGGCCAAATAAGGAAATGAAGGCGATTCCATATTCAGTAGACTCAGCAGTTGTTTGTAAATTATTAATAGGATAAGTTATTAGGCAATTTAAACTTTAACCAAATCCAGGTCGGTCTATCAGACATAAATTATCAATACACATTCTTTCTGTGGCCAATCTTAATTACAAGAATTATTAACTCATTGTTTTTGATCTGATAGATCGCCCCGTAGTCCCCAATCCTAAAGACTCCACAAGCCTGTCAAAATTGAGGTCAGCGGTTTCCCTTTCTAAGGTTCATCTTCGAGCTTTTGAAGCGATTTGATAATCCTGTCTCTGGCAGCTTTGTCAGTTTTCCTGATAAATTCCTCTGATTCTGCTGAGAGGACGATTTCAAAAGGCAATATCAGTCCAGCTCCTTGCTGATTTGATCGAGAGTCTTTACCTTCCCTGCCTTTATATCTTCTAGCCCTCGAGCAATTCTCCTCATCATTTCCGGATCAGAAAGAATCTCGAGAGTCTCGATCAGTGACTCCCTGCTTGCTACTTCTGGAGAGTAAGAGTCTACCAATCTGGAAATCAAATCATTGTAAGATTCTCTTGGATGTATTTTCAGGCGGTTAAGTCTTTCTTTAAGCTCGTTGTCAATCTGAACTGTTGTTACCATAGGCAACAATGGGTAGCAATAGTTATTAAACTTTAAGTTGATTAAAAGTTTTAAGAGCTAAATTGGAATCCGTTTTCTCCATTCTCTCATTTCCACAAATGTGTTCTCGGAATAACGGCGCCTTAGCTTTCTAAAGCTTCTCAAATGTGGTATGCTCACACAGCATATATTTGTCCAGTCATTTTTATTGTGTGATATAAGTTTATGTCAATGGCATGATTGAACTCCACTTCGAAGACCTTACCGCACCTAAGAAAAAGTAAGTTAAGGAGGTTGCCTTAAATGATCTTGTGGGGGATTCCAGTCAGTATCCCACTTATTTATTGGGCGGACAAAAGAAATAATTTTACCTGTAAATCCTGGAGGTTCAGTATTCGCTTAAAGCTATAATCAAATACCTACCGGTCCATTCTGTTAACTTAGTTTATACCAAGTTTGCCCCGGATTCCAGAATTTTTTTAAGGTTTATCCTCGGGTTCCAACCAGAGGGTATCGTCATAGTACTCACGTTCTCTCTTTATCAGACCATTTTCAAACTCAAATATATCAACTGATCTTCTTGAGCGTAGTTCAAGCTCTGCAATCACGACTCCACTTTCTATGTCTGAAACCATGTTCAAAACACTGAATCTTTCTGGTATGTTCCGATAGGCTCTGATCATCGTCTTGATATAATCCTTTTTTCCGGACACAACCTTTCGTTTGGGGGGACCGTATGAAATCCACTGGACATCTTCCGAGAGAAACGATTCATATAGTTTCCAGTCCCGATCATTTTCTGCATTGAAGAAATTTGTGAGTTTCTCTTCAAGTTCATTTTTCTGAGTCATCTTTACACCCTTGGCCTAGCACTAGTGCTTGCGTCAGAGTTCCTCAAGAAAATCTCTGACATTTCTCACCTTCCCATCCTCGATGTCCAGCTCGCTTTCATTGATTTGATTCATGACATGTTTATTCAGAAGTGTTTTCGTGGTGACAATCTGACTCTGAATAAAAGAATCAAGATAACAGTGAACTAGCTTACAAATCATAAACGTTCCTCCTATGACCTATCCTTAACACCAGAATAATCAATTTCTCTTTGTCCAAGTCCAAGATCACCCTGTAATTTCCCACTCTAAGCCTGTATCCCTCGTCACCAACGAGTTTCTTGACATAAGCGTCGGGTCTTACCCTGATCCGTTCGATCGTTGCAATTATTCTCTGCCTGGCTTCCTGGTCTAGTTTTCTAAGTTGCTTTAAGGCCAGATCTGAAAAAAGCACTTCATAGGTCAAAGTCCCAGATCCTTCTTGACCTCTTCTATGGTGTGATATTTACCTTCCTTGATCTCCTGTCGAGCCTGAGCTATCTCTTTCTTAGTTTCTTCATCAAGCTCCAGTGCATCTTCCATGAGGTCCCAGATTACTTCTTCGTAAGTTTCCTTGTCATACATTTTACGCTTGGCAAGTTCTTTTTGCAACTTCTCACTGACCTGTATTGTTGTAGGCATTTGGAACCACTATATCACTCTATAATGCACCACAGTATTTATGATTTTTCATCAATATCTTCAGAAATTTCAGGTATTCCCTTAAAACTTTATCAAACCCTGACCGGTTCATTCGAACCCCCTGTGAACAGCTTGAGACCATCCGCTGTAAAAACTTCAAAATGTTCATCCAGAGTATAAAGTGAGCAGCCGTTGTTAATTGCTATGGAAGCAATAATGGAATCCATTCTTGGAACTGCTTTTCCTTTTCTTTCCGCGCTCAACTCCAAAACAGCTGATAGTTCGCTATCTTTTTTAGTGAAGTCCAGAGTTGGTATTTGCAGAACCGGACTGGAATTTTTGGAGTATTTTTCCATACCGTAAAGAACCTCATGCATGTTCACTGAACTCGTGCAGTATTCTTCCCCGCTTTCGATGATTTTAAGCATTAGTTCATCGCCTTTGTCTGATTCCCTATCCAGAATTTCTATGATGACGTCAGTGTCTAGAAGAATCAATTTCCTTTCTCCCACCTTTTCTTTTTTAAATCCGCAAATAGATCATTCTTATCTTCAAACTCAATGCTTCCCCTTAATGACCTGATTAGATCTTTCTTACTCTGTGATTTAACAAGCCGGTCGAGAAGATCACTAAAACTTTCATTCTCTTTCTTGAACCTTTTCAATTCATCATACACTGACTTTTTGATAGTTATAGTTTTAGGCATGGCATGTGTTTATGTTTAAGCACATTATTATTTTTTCCAATATTATAGATGAGATTGTTTCATTGTACCCTATTTATCTTGTTTGTCAGAAATATTAATCAATCCTGAAAGAGATGTAATACCTACCGATTATCCAGCACAATACAGATATTTAGTAACCATTTAGTATTAACTTAAAATTTTAATCAAATCCGAACAGGTCCACTCTGGCTATAACTGAATTTGCTTATAGGTAAAAGCATAGACTGAACGCAGGCTTTTCCTTTGAACGTGTTAGTGATTCAAAATAGAATTTATAAAGCGTGATTTAAGGAAATCAGGTTACTTGAGGTCGATTTATATTCCATATAATTCAATGACGAGTCTTAATGTACTATATTAGAGGGTATAAATCATTATACACAAAATATAGATAGCACATAGTGTCAAGATCAGGCATAACAACAATTCAACTGGATAGGTCGGTTGTAGATGAGCTTAAAAAGTTTAAAAGATATCAGCGGGAGACCTATAGTGAGATAATTCTCAATCTTATAGAAAGTGTGAGAGAGAATGGTGAGTTTGAAACATTTGTGCAGAAGGCTCAGGAAGAGAGGATGAAAGAGCTATGGGGAGAAGGCGGCTACTCAGGGTGGGAACATGCCTGAGCCTGGAGATGTCATATTAACAAGAGTAAAATTCACTGATTCAGATGACTTTAAAATTCGGCCTGCACCTCATATTATTCGAGGAACTTGGCAACATTGTCATTGCCGGGATAACAACCAACACCAGGATGAGTGGCATAAGTATATTGAAAAGTGAAGGAGCTGCCCAGGATAGTGTGATTAAATTACACTTTTACCATTACAAAGGAGGCCATAATCAAAACGGTATTTCGATTGAGCACTGAAAAAAGGAATTTGGTTTTTGATGAACTCACCAAGAAGCTTTCCCTCCTTAAGCCGCTATAATAGATTCCCACTCTACTATAATGACTCTTATCATCTAACTTCACCTATCCTACTTATATCAGACTATTTGTACAATTTACACGTATATCTGCAAATAATTGCATTATCGCCATCGATCGAGAAATCGGCGTGAGGTATGAAAGGTAGTGTTCACCTAAAACATTAAACAGTACGTTTCGGATTCACAGTATGAAGGATATGTTTTGACTAAGAAATTGCTATTGTAATTAACTCCTTTAACCTCTTACAAACTTCATAGTTCCACTCAACTACCGCGAATGCGTTAGGCCATATGGTCCCGTTATCAAGGTTCGCTTTACCACTAAAACCAACGGTGGCATATCTCGTTTTAAACTTACGTCTTTCCTGAAAAAACAAAAGAACTGAACCATTTTTCTCGTAGGCTGGCATACCGTACCATGTTCGCGGAGTAAGTCTTGCATCTATCTCCTTAATTAAAGCATGCAAGTTTGTTGCAATTGTTCGATCGGGTTCACCCATTTCTGAAAACTTTAATAGTACCTCTTTTTCAGAATCCTCAAGATTCGGTTTAGATACCTTCTTTCTGATTGAAGCCAGCTCCTTTGCTCTCTCTGCCATAGCCAATTTTTCTTCATCCGTGAAGCCAGCGTTGACCTTGTCCTTTTTTGCCATAGAATCTTCTATTTATAAATTGCACAAATATACAAGATCATTCCGTTCTTATGTCTTAAATTACGGTATTCGCTTAAATCGCTAAGCAAATAATGACTGGCCCATAGTTGCGATCATGCACAATTATCTCGTTAAAAAATCAGTAATAATGGACTAGTTACAGATCCAGGCTTTTTCGCGTTGTAACTTTCAAGCTTGCAATCTTATGCAGTTTCAAGTCGTCAGTTACAAAATCGTATCCCGATTCGATAGCAGATACGAGATATGATGAATCGTAGAATGTCAGACCCTCCTCTAATGACAAACTCAACACAGAAGCTGGTGGTGACACGATCTGCTCCATTGAATCAATCAATTCAAATAGAACAGTGCCAGATTCCATTGCTTCTTCCTTTGAAATTCTATTTCTTATTTTATGACTCTTCCAAAGAATGTTCCCTATCTCGTACTTGGCAAGAGGATTCGTGGCCCCGTTTGTGAGTGCACTGTACTTACCACTTTGAAAGAGGTTGAAAATTGCGGAAGCGTCCAGCAGGTTCATCTTTCCCTGTCTTCCCTGAGGTCTGAAACTACTTCATCTAACTTTAATTTAGAGATTATAGGTGCTACCCTTTTCATTTTCTCAATTAGATCTTTACTTCTGGCTTTCCTGATTTCCTCCTGAACTGCCTTTCTAATAATTGCTGTTGGATTCAGTCCAAGTTTCTTTAACTCCTCTCTCTCTTCTTCTGATATCTTTGCAGAAACTGTGGTATACGTTTTCATACTATATAATAGACTACGCTTATTTTAAAATTATGTATTGCAATTTGTAATCCAAAGTGAAAAAAAATGGAATTCCTAGAGGCGAGAGACCTTTACATCTGCTAGAACTGCTATACACATCACCTTCGTATTCGTTCAATTCTCCTAATCAGATCTGCATAGACCCTATTCTGGGCATGGCAACACGTTATAAGATGTGTCTGTTTTGAATCTTAAGTCCGCCCAATCTGGATATTGCATCCTATGAAATATAAACTGATTGCGGAAACTATCAGAACGCTGACAGCACTCATAGCCATTCCTATGGACCAACCGAAGAATTGTCCGGACATCAAGAAGAGTATTCCATTTGTTATTGCTCCTACGACTCCAGCAAAAATGACGATTGCACATATTCTCAAGGACAAGAACTGAGTTTTATAAGAAAGGAAAAGAATTGCAAATGAAGTAACAAGAATGGCGAATCCAGTGACAATATGAGCAAGTATGAAACCAAAGTGATTTCCAAAATACGCTAGGGACTGAACTGCCCCAAGATATTTTACCGGAATGTTTACCTCAAGATTGATCGTCATACCCAGCCATAACTGTGTGTAAACGCCGGTCAAGATTTGTGCAAAATCGCCAGGATAAAATTGATCCACCCCATATAACTTTTCACTCATTCTTTTCACGTCTTCTTTCTGTCTGTAAAGAATTCTTTCTCCTGTCCTTCAGCCTGTATGATTCACCCTTGATGTTTATGACAGTGCAGTGGTGCAGTATCCTGTCAAGGACTGCAGAAGCCATCACTGAATCTCCAAGTATTTCGCCCCATTCGCTGAAAGATTTGTTGCTTGTGTATATCGTGGATCTCTTCTCATACCTGGATGAAACAAACTGGAAGAACAGGTTGGATTCCTCCCCTGTCAGTGGCAGGTATCCGATCTCGTCCACTATCATGAGCCTGAACCTGGAATATGTCTTTATCCTGTATTCCAGTCTCTTCAGATCATAGTCTCTCTTAAGTGTCTGCACCAGTTTCATGGCTGATATGTAATATACCGGAATATCTGACATGATTGCACGCATTCCAAGTGCCACCGATAGGTGTGTCTTCCCCACGCCTGGTGGTCCCAGGAATACAACATTCTCTGTGTTGTGCATGAACCTCATGGTCATGGGATGTTTCAAGGTACGAATCAATGGTGTTCTCAATGGTGGTCAGGCCAAGCTTTGAAAGATACTCATGCACTCTCTGGTATGAATCCATCAAGCCACCTCCTCGTATCTCTTCAGGTCGCGTGTTTCCACCATCTGCCCGTATATTGCAGAATTCTCCTCCTTCACTGCTTTCAGAAGGCCTTCAAAATGTTCCTTATTCCTTGATATCCTTCCTGTTCCCGTGAGAATGGCATGATCAGCAACAATGGTGGAATCGATCTCTATTTTCACAAGTGCCGATTCCTCAATGATCCTGCATTCCCTTCCGGCATGTTTCCAGGGAACGGAATACCTGTTCCCCTTATAGGAAACATAGCAGTCCCTTGAGACCTTCCTGATCTCCTACTTCCTTGTCATGTATGCCGGTACTGTCGACAGGGGGTTGAGCTTCTCATCCTTCAGCCTCTCTAAAGGTATTTCATGTGTTGTTCCATGTACCTGGGCATTTATGTCTGATAGGGATTCAAATGATCTGCCTGCCCAGAAGTTGTTTCTCACATACTTTGTTGTGTTCTCGATCTTCCCCTTTGTCTCGGCCTGTATGGATAACATAAGCGGATCACGATGCCATAATATTCGGCGAAATCCATGAATTTCGGGTTGAACCTGGATTCTGAGGCTTTCAGTTTTCTGTCGATGACAACCTGCTTCATGTTGTCATACAGTATCGTGTCTGTGAATCCTCCATAGAATGAGAATGCATTCAGGTGCATCCTTATGATATTCTCAGTGGATATGTCAGTGGTGAATTCCACATACCGCATACGGGAATATCCCAGTATCATGGAGAAGGCATACAGCTTCCTTCTCTTTCCGTCCATGTCAATATGGCCGAACTCACCGAAATCAACCTGTGACTGTTTCCCCGGATCTGTCTCATAGCGGTATACTGCCTGTATCCTGCGATCCTTTCTGAGGTCATGGCAGTACTCCTTCAGTATTGTGTATCCGCCATGGTATCCCATCTTCCTGATCTCCTCAAGTATCCTGACAGCTGAAAGGTTGTGTTCATCTATGAGTGCACGTATCCTGTCTCTGTACGGATCAAGCTTTGATCCCCTCTTCCTTTGCCTGTGGTTCGCCAGTCTGGTTGTCCTCAGCAGTTTACTGACTTTGTTCCTTGATATGCCGAGGTCCCTTGCGATCTCCCTGTTGCTCATTCCCCTATCCTTCATGTTCCTGATCATTCTCCACACCTCCAAACGGTACAATTCAGACCCTCTTCCAAATGAGGAAATGGATCAGAATTAAACCGGCGATCTGGATCACTTTTATTCCGGCGAAAATGCACAAAAATCAACCGGCGATTACAAAGGACAGCCCTTCTTGCTCTGTGATTTGATCAATCTGTCCAGAAGCTCGGAAACTCTCGTTATCCTTTATGAATGCTTTTAATTCATCGTACACTGACTTTTTGATGATGATGGTTTTTGGCAAACATATGTTTTTGTTTAAACATCATATAACTTTTCACAAAACCAACAGCAAGATTGCTTCGTTATTCTGCCTATTCAATGCGTTCATTTAAAACCTCAGTCAAATCCCGACAGGCCCATTTGTGTAAATGGCAGGTGAATTCTGTCCAGTTACGTTTTCTCATCTTTTGGCGCAGAAACTTACAGGTGAAGAGACATAATACATCTGACCTTTAAAACAGGAAGTTTCAATAAACTTCTTAGAGATTGCTTTTGCTCTTAGCTGTTCATCAACTTTTACTGGTGATACGGCTACCTCTGTCCTCAATTTACTCCCACTCGTTTACACTATATTAATATGGAGTTATTCTATTGAAATGAAGTGCTTAAACCCGGAATCTATGAACAAGTAATCAACCATCTAATACATGATGAAATCGAATCACAGAGTGCAAAAATCATAAATAAAGCAAAAATAGAAGGAGAAGAGGCCTCGAGAATGCTGGCCTCCTATGTGGCTGAAACCATTGAAAAATATCTTGAGGTCCTGAGAGAAAAAGGCGCGGGCATCAGCGACCTTGTTTCTGTGCTGAACAGATCACTCGAATCCATGAATCTCCAGAAGAATGGGCTTAAAATGGATGAGTTCCTGATTCATGAGCTAGGAGAGAAATTACTGTCCGTTACAGAAAGGATCTCTGAGGCCGACGGAACACCAGAGAATCATGCAATTGTAAGGCCAGAATCGTCCATCTCCAGGAGTTCCATTTTCACGGGATCTCTTGGTGAGCCCAGCCTTTATTCAGAGCTGAAAAGGGAGATACGGTCCTGCGATTCCGTGGATATGCTTGTTTCCTTTATAAGGTGGAGCGGTCTGCGGCTTATTATTGATGACCTCAGAGATTTCACAACCCGGGGAGGAAAGTTGAGGGTAATAACAACCTCATACATGGGTGCAACAGACATAAAGGCCGTGGAAGAGATCAGCAGACTCCCAAATACAGAGATTAGAATTTCCTATGACACCCAGAGAACAAGGCTGCATGCCAAAACTTATATATTTAAAAGAGAAAATGGCTTTTCAACAGCCTACGTGGGATCATCAAATCTTTCCAATGCCGCGGTGTCCAGTGGGCTGGAGTGGAACGTTAAGGTTACTGAGAAGGACATGGCCAGCACCATGCAGAAGGTCAATGCGACATTTGAAACCTATTGGAACTCAAAGGATTTTGAACCGTACGGTCCTGAAGACCGATCAAGATTCATCAGGGCAATAGACGCGGAAAAGGGCAGAGAATCAGGAACTGCTGCTCCATTCCTTTTTGAAATACATCCATACACATATCAGATGGAGATCCTGGAGAAACTGGAAGCTGAGAGGCTGGTGCACAACAATTACAGGAATCTCGTGGTTGCTGCAACCGGCACAGGAAAAACGGTCATATCCGCATTTGATTATAGAAAATTCCGCAGTGAAGTGAAAAATGGGAGGCACCGGCTCCTTTTTGTGGCACACCGTGAGGAGATTCTCAGACAGAGCATTGATTGTTTCCGTGGAATTCTCAGGGATTATAATTTCGGAGAACTGATGGTGGGGAATTTCAAACCATCCAGCCTGGAACATCTTTTCGTAAGTATCCAGTCATTCAATTCACAGGAGCTGTTCCGCCAGGCAGACCCATATTATTATGATTATATAGTGATAGACGAATTTCACCATGCGGCTTCAGCAAGCTACCAGAAGCTTCTAGAATATTATCATCCGAAGGTCCTCATGGGACTTACAGCAACACCGGAACGTATGGATGGCAGAAATATACTTGGCTATTTCGGGAACCGCATCTCTGCGGAAATCAGATTGCCGGAAGCCATTGACAGAAAGCTGCTGAGCCCTTTCCAGTATTTTGTCATAACTGATCCTGTGAGCCTCCAGGAACTGCACTGGACAAGGGGAGGCTATGACAGCTCTGAGATTGAAAAACTCTACACTGATGAAAATGGGTGGGGGATTACACGTGCAACACTCATAATTGATTCTGTGATGAAATACATCTCAGATATAAGGACCGTCAGGGGTCTTGGGTTCTGTGTCTCCAAAGTTCATGCTGCCTTCATGGCCAGGCAGTTCAATGAAGCAGGAATTGCCTCAATGACACTGACTTCAGATTCATCTGATGATGAGAGGTTCACCGCCAGAAAGGCTCTAACATCAGGGAAAATCAGGTTTATTTTTGTTGTGGACATTTACAATGAGGGAGTGGACATTCCTGAGATAAACACAATTCTTTTCCTCAGGCCCACGGAAAGTCTGACCGTTTTCTTGCAGCAGCTTGGGCGTGGCCTCAGGATCACCGAAGACAAAGAATGCCTGACTGTTCTGGATTTTGTTGGGCAGGCAAACCACAGGTATGATTTTGAATCCAAGTTCAAGGCCCTCTTAGGCAAGAGTAGCAGGGGTATTGTAAATGAGATAAAGAACGGATTTCCTGGAGTCCCAACAGGCTGCTATATTCAACTTGAGCGAAGGGCCACAGAATTTATACTGAAGAATATAAAGGAATCCATCGGCACACTTTCCGGTATGATATCAAGGATTTCATCATTCCATGATAGCACGTCACTGGATCTTTCGCTGGAAAATTTTCTCAGTTACTATCACATGGATATCCGTGAAATTTATGGAAGGTACAGTTTCTACAGACTTAAGGAAAGGGCTGGCATAATTGAAGATTTTAATGAGCCACTGGAAAAGGTCATGACCAAGGCTTTCTCGCGCATATGTTCAATAAATTCAAGGAAGTGGCTTGAGTTTCTCATCAGCGCTCTTGATGATCTGGATTCTCTCGACGTAGAGAAGCTTGAACCTGAGAAATACAGGATGCTCATGATGTTTCACTTCACAGTATGGCAGAAAAGCCCCGGGATGTGTGGATTCACTGACGTAATGGACGGGCTCATTAAGATAAGGGACAACAGCAACATGTTTGCTGAGTTACTGGAAATCCTCCGGTACAACCTCAACAGCATTGACTTTGTGGATGAGCCTGTCGACCTTGGATTTGAATCGCCACTGTATCTCCACTGCAACTATACCAGAGACCAGATTCTTGTGGCCTTTGATTATCTGACGCCTGGAAATGTCAGGGAAGGAGTGAAATACATTCCAGACAAGAAAATTGACCTGCTGTTCATCACCCTGAACAAATCGGAAGAGCACTACTCTCCGTCCACCATGTACAGGGATTATTCCATAAGCGATTCGCTATTTCACTGGCAGAGCCAGAGCACAACTTCAGAAGATTCAGCTACGGGGCAGAGGTATGTGAACCACAGCAGGAACGGTGGAAAGATTGTTCTCTTTGTGCGGGAAAACCGGGAAGATATGGCAGGTGCCTCTCCATATACGTTTCTTGGAACTGCCAGTTACCTGAGCCACACCGGAAGCAGGCCAATGAATGTTGTGTGGAAGCTTGACAGACCAATTCCAGCAAGATTTCTTGCATACACCAACGTCATGGTGCCGGCCTGACACAGGCCAGAACTGGTCAAGAGATGTTGTGTAAGCTAACACTGTAAAGATTAATGGCTGCTTACCCTAGGACGTATGCTCATCTACGAGGTTTTCTGAGGGCGTGACTGCTTGAATCTGACCACCTTCTCCGAAAATTTTCTGGAAAATGTCATACCCAAAGCTTGTTGGAATTGGATCGGCCTGAATGACCCTGAATGTGCGTGTTCCATCCTCGAGCCTCTCTGCTCTGAGAAAGGTTGGTCTGTGCACATTTCCAATGTATGCTTCTGCAAGTTCGTTGAAATGTGTTACAAATACGATCTTCATTCCTCTGTCCAGCATAGCGTTTATAATCTGCATGGCAAGTTCAGAACCTTCTCTCACGTTTGTAGACGAGAATGATTCGTTGAAAAGCAGTCTGCTTCCGGGATGTATGTTGTCAATTATTTTGCTCATCCTCTTGAGTTCCTCGTCAAATTTTCCCATAGCCATACTGGAATCCTCCTCTCTCTTGAAATGCGTAATGATGGCACTTGCTATGTATGTGCTAAATGATTCTGCGGCAACAAACATCCCGCACTGCATCATTAGTTGTGCCTGCCCAATGGCCCTGAGGAGTGTTGATTTCCCACCTCTATTGGCGCCGGTTATGAATATTATGCTGTCGTTCTCTGCAATAAGCGAGTTTCCCACAGCAGCCTGATCAGTCCTGAGGGTCAGCGCCACATCATATAGGCCCCGGTACACGGTTCCCTTCCTGTGATCGTCTTCAGGCTCGGGAAATGAGGCTTTTGCACCCAGGAACTTCAGTTCATTCCACAGATTGATGCATCCCAGATAGAATGCCATTTCCTCTTTCAGCCTGTCAATGAAAGACAGGACATTTTCTGCGGATTCGCTAACTATGTGGGATGTTTCCATTATGCTTCTTGTGCGCATCTCGGCAAGTGCCTGGGCTCCACTTTCGTCACGGTCAGGAAGGGTATAGGTATAATGGGGTTCCCTTATGTGGACGATCTTTTCCATAAGTTTGTCTGGCCTGATATCCGGCACCACCAATGTATATCCAGTAAGCGAGCTTCCCATTCCAATTTCGCCACGAACGTATATTCCCCTGGGAAAACGAAGGTTTTCCAGGTGTTTGGAAACCATATCTATGTATTCTTCGTCGAATTCATTGATTATCATGGTGAAGAGCTGCCTGAAACCTTCTGAATGAAGCGATGGCAGCGCTGATCTTCCAATTTCCCGGATCTTTGTCAAAGCAGAAAGATAAATCTTCAGCACAGAAATGGATTCGTGGAGAACAAATTCCGGATTTGATCGACTTATCCAGAAATGCTGTTTTCTGGCTTCAGCAACAGCATTGACAATTGTTGCATATATATCTCTCACCAGTGCTTGGTTTTCTATGGCATCCTTTGCTACCTCCTGGCGGTACATTATGGTTTCACGATCTTTGAGGCTCCCCAGGACTGTTTTCTGGCATACATCAAATACATAGCTGTCATTATGGGCCATTGCGTTGAATATGGTTTCAAGTTCCAGATCCTTTTCCAGGTCCTTGTTGTTCCATGGAATGCTTTCTAAGTTCGAATGATCACTATTCCTGAAAAGCAGGTTCACCCTCATTCTCTGATCCTCCCCACAATCTTCTCATATGTGAGCCCGTACTTCTCTGCTATGGCTCTAGCATAGGCAAGGCCATTTGGTTCACTTCTCAAGACTCGGAATGTTCTTAATTCAGGCATAGATGGATCAACATGGCTCACCATGCTGACCACACCATTTAAGCGGGCAAATTCATCAAGAAATGTCACATAAACACATACGGAATTCTTCTTCCTGATGAGGTCAATAATTTTTCTTCCTATCTGAATTGCATCCTTTGAAGTTGTTGAACTCAGCATTTCATTTATGATAATTATGCTCCTCTCAGTGGCGGATTCCAGGATCCTACGCATTCTCATAAGATCATCTTCCAGCTTTCCCCTTAGGTTCTCTGGATCCTCAGATTTCTCGAAATGAGTGTATATATTATCCACAAGAAAGAGTCTTGCTTCCCTTCCAGGGATTGGGAGGCCAAGTGCAGCCAAAAAGTGCGCCTGTCCAAATGATCTGGCGAAGGTTGTTTTTCCGCCGTTGTTGGGACCGGTCACAACAATAGTGTTTTCATTTTCGGATAATCTGAAATCGTTTGCCACCACGGGCAAGCCTGATGATGAAAGTTTGTGCGCAAGAGCAAGATCGAATGACATTATGCAATAAATGTCCCTGTCTTTTCCAATTTCGGGTATGCAAAATTCCAGTCCTGCATTTTTGACAGGCTTTATGTATTCCAGATAAGAGATGTAGAATTGTGACTCCCTGTATATGCGTGCCATAACAGGTTCAATGAAACCTGTGTGGTTTTCATAGAAGCTCATGAGCGCCCTGAACTCTTCCGAGAACAGACGTGCAATCAGTGCCAGAACTGAGATTTCGACATGGTTCATGGAAGGATCGTTCAAGTGCTGCCGGTTCCCTGCTGATTCTTTGACTTCCCTGAATTTGCTGAAGGCGTCATGCACAATTTCATTGTAGTTCTCCCTGCCTCTGTCTTTCCTTACCGTAACCCTTGACGATCCTATGGCCATCTCATAACGGATTGAGGATAAACCTGCTTTGACACGCCCTGCCTCCTCTGAAGTTTCCCTGAAGCTTTGGGAATCCACATACTCTTTTACATAGTCCCTCAGTGATCTCAGGCCCTGGGAATCAAGGTCTGCGCTTTCCAGTCTTGCTGCAAAATCCCGCACTGCATCAAAGTACATCAGGGCGGCGTCCAGATGCCAGCCCTGCTTCTGATATTCAGCGAGCTTTTCTATTCCGGAAAGTCTCCTGTTGACGCTCTTCATTCTTGTGGAATAATCTCTCAATGCTGCTAATGTCTCCATGTTCTGGAGGTCTCTGAAAATCTCCTGCCTGTATCTCACAGTTTCAATGCTTTCAGGTATTGTATCAAATAATGGTCGCAGGTCGTAATCTCCATATGCCGCCGTTATCCCGTTTATGATCTGATCAATATTGAGATCAACGAAGAAATCAGGATCTTCCTCTGCAAGATGACCTGTTTGGCCCTTTGTCCACAGAATACTGTTGAAAACCATCACCTTCACTCCTGCCGCAACCCTCTGCAATCATCAGTTGCTCCTCAGGAGTTATCAGTCTCATGGAGACAATCATGGGGAACTCCATCCCTCTGGACCACATACTATCTGACTGACACTCAATCTGTGTATTTTATTTAAATATTACCGAGAATTTTCAGGTTTCTACCTGACACGTTCACTGCCCGTATCGGGAATACTACCACCCTGAACATTCCTGGACAGATATTCATAATTTCTCCGGTAGACTTCTGCTTTTTCCAGAGCCAGCCTGATGGCGGAGACCATGCTGTCCTCCCTTGCGATTCCCCTTCCCGCAATATCGAAGGCCGTGCCGTGATCCACTGATGTCCTGAGGAAGGGCAATCCAGGGTTCATGCTCACAGTGCCATGGAAATCCAGCATCTTTGCTGCAATGTGGCCCTGATCATGATAGAGTGAGACAACCGCATCAAATTCACCCAGAGAAGCACGGTAAAAAACGGAATCAGCGGCATAAGGCCCCGATGCATCAAAATATGCTGATGCAGACTTAACCGCAGGACCAATCATCTGAATCTCTTCAGTCCCAAGAAGTCCGCCGTCTCCGGCATGAGGATTCAGGGCTGCGACTGCTATTTTCCGCCTCTTGATTCCAAGAAGCTTCAGCGACATGTCCGCAAGTGAGATATATTTCGTGATGAGATCGCTGTTGATCTCCTTTATGGCCTGGGCCAGGGGAAGGTGCTTGGTTGCGAATACTATCCTGAGTTTTCCTGTCTGAAACATGGTGACCACATTTTTTGTTGATGTCATATGTCCCAGCATCTCAGTATGATCTATGTAGGGCGATCCGGCCATCTTTATGGCCTCCTTGCTTATGGGTGCAGTGCATATTCCCTGTACAGTTCCATTCAGGCACATCCCGACGGCCTTTTCAATGGATTCAATGGCAACCTTGCCTGAAATCTCCGACGGCTTGCCAATTTCAATATCCCTGGATTGGATATCAACAGTATGAAGATTCCTGAGCACATTGGTGTCTAAACCCAGTTTTTCCATGGTTTCCGCGAAGACTTTCCTGTTTCCAACTATAACGAGATCATCTGCACTGGATTTCAGCTTCACAACGGCCTTTGCAACAATTTCCGGCCCTATGCCTGCAGGGTCCCCCATTGTGACTGCGATCTTCATGGCAAATGTATGCTGTTGTTGGATTAGACATTATCTGATGGCAGTCAACAGCACAGAGTGTTAAAAATTGGCTGATTATGCGGCCCTGTTGGCGTTCCCGTCCTCCATTGCACTTTTCAGGGCCTTTTCCCTGCCAAGCTCCACCCTGAGCAGAACATACAGGACCACAACAACCGGTATGATTGACATGAAGGCGTATCTCAATCCCAGGGTGTCAACCAGGATGCCGGACACAAACGGCATTACTGCGCCAACAAGCATCATGAGGGAAAAGAAGTAGCTGTTTGCAATGTTCCTCTTCTCAGGGCTTATGCTCCTCGATATGGATATTATGGACAGTGGGTAGGTGAAGCCATGAGGAAAACCCAGAATGAGGAAGCTTATGGAAAATATCAGGATGTCCCTTGACATGCTGAGAACAACAAGACCGGCACCTGTGATTATGACCGATATGGTCATGAGTACCCTGAGGTTATTTGGGGGCCTGAGAGTGAGCGCAAGCCTGGATGCAAAGGAGGTCAGGAAGAACAGGCTGAATAGCAGTGTTATCAGCGAATAGGATGCGTTCAGATATTCCTTTGCGAATATTCCACCGAATGTCAGTATGAGTGCGAATGGAATGTTGTATGTCATTATGTTGTATATGGCCGCCCTGAATCCATGATTTTCCATGACCTCCGCCCCACCGGTGATCCTTTTACCTTTCTCATCCGGGAACTTTATACCGAATGCTGAAACGAACACAACAGCGGGAAGGATCGAGAAGAAGAGGAAGGACTGTTCAAGAGTGAAGAATCTCAGTATTTCAGATTCTATGGCCGGACCAGCAACCAGGGATATGCTCAGGGTTAATGTGTACAGTGAAAGTATCCTCTCACGCACCTTCCTGTCGCTGAAAAGGCTGGCGGAAGTGATTATGTTTGGCATTATGGCTCCAAGAACGAACCCTGCAATGAGGACAAGGGGCCAGATGACAATGGCCGATGATATATAGAACATGGGAAATACAACCATGTAGGCGAATGATGAAAGAATGAACACCCATCTGCGCCTGGTTGATGTCAGCCTTGCGTTGATCATGGCGCTCATGATGAATGTTCCCGTTGCTCCTGCCGTGGATATGAGGCCAACAAGGAACTCTGAAAAATGAAAATTATACCTTGCAAGGAGAGGGAGCGTTGTCATGAACATGTTGTTGCTGGCTCTCACCGCAAAGGTAGCAGATATTATCACAATTACGGTGAAAAGGAATGACTGCCTGCTGTTCATTTAACCATCAGCTGAATCTTCTCACAAGGTCAGCGAATTCCCTGTGTTCCTGGGTATCTTTCACAGAGGTGTCAGTCTCAAGTATGGCCTTTTTGATGAAGTTCGGGTCCGTTTTGCTGGGAAGTACTGACGCAACATATTTTGCTGTTCCCTCCGGATCTTTCCTCATTTTTTCTATTCCGTTGCTGTAAGCCTCCACAAATGGTTTCCTGACTGAATCGTCAACCTTTGCTACGCAGCTTCCCGGTGTGCTGATTCCATGGGATTCCAGGATTGCTTCAAGGGATATGCCCTTTCCAAAAGGTGCTGGGACAATGGCAGAATCAATGGTACCTTCCTTCATCATGCTTTCAATTGATGCCGCGTCCTCTACTGTAACAACCTCAACCTGCTCCTGTTTCAGGTGCATTATGGCTCTGACAAGAATCTCATTGGAGCTTCCCCTCCTCATTATCCCAATCCTCTTTCCAATTCCTGGTGAGGCCACAGCGAGTCCCCTTATGAGTGAAACATTTGGTGTCAGGCCTCTCTTCGCCATGGATACTGAAGAATCCAGAATCACAGGTGCATCTCCTTCCTTCTGGAACGTTATGTTGAATCTCTCATCCTGCGCTGCAATCAATGGATAGCATACAGGACCTGATGCTGCAATTACATTTATTTTTTCCATTATACAGTATTTTACTTATATATAAGTAGTTTACCTATGAGTTTACGTCAGATAGAATTATATATTGCATAATTAGAATCAAATGATGGACAAACATTGATTGCCGGCCAAGGATCATTAAAGCAGCGTGCTTCTTTTCTGGAAGCTACCTACAATTGTGAGTTTTACATCTGCAATGGATATGCTAGGATTCATTTCCATTGGATCAGTGAATCCCAGAAAGCATTCCGGGTACGGGTATTGAGTGTAAAGTATATCCGTACTGATACCATTGGGAAAGCATGACGCGATGCCCCGTATGCATGGTGCAGCTTAACGATACCATAGCAAGGCTTTCTGACCACTTCTATGCCCTCCAGCTGAAAAACGATGCTGACCATATAATGTGGCTCAACCGGTATATTGGAAAGCAGCGGTTTGGGCAGGATGAACTGGAGCTGAAGTTTGAAAAATTCTTCAGGACAGCTTCCCTTAAAAAGTGGATTATTTCCAACTTTGTGAGAAAATTTTACGGGGATCCGCCTCACATGTTCATTCTGGAGATGCAGCACCCAAAGGAATATGTGCTGAAGGGATACGCCATGGAACATCATCACTTCCTCAAGCAGTGGGTGAGAAGCTGCGCTTCAATAATATCCAATACAGACATGGAGGATGTTCAGGCATTCGAGATTGAGAATATTGTGTCAGAATGGTACGGTGCAGGCGAAAATAAACCATCTCATCACGAGCTCCTGCTCAGGATGGGTGAATCTCTTGGTGTTTCCAGGGATGAAATATACAGCAGTGAGCCACTTCCTGCCACAAAAAGGGCCATTGAAGCATGGAGCATGATGAGCAGGGATTTCACATTCGTTGAAGGGATGGCAGCCATACATTCCCTTGAGCTTGTAGCAAGCAGGAATATCAGGGAGTATGGAGCAAGCATGGGATATTTCGATCCGGTGATCCTGAAGGACGGCAGCATAACAGAGGAGGCTGCAAACTTTCTGGGAGAAGGTTACAATGCAGATGTTTCACATTCTGAAACCGCTCTTGACCTCATAGAAAAATATTCTAAGGAGATGAGGAACACTCAGGACTGCCAGGCAGTATTCCTTAAATCAATTGAAGTCTTTGATGACTATCTCAATGCGAGACTTGAGAGGGGGATGATGCTTGAAGACAAACAACAGTGAGGGGTGTGCCCTCTGCAATGCCACATGGGGAGAGTACTGGCGTGAAATAGACGGTGAAAACATGCTGTTCTGCTGCAACATATGCGCAGATATTTTCCAGGAGATGGTAAGGAAGGTTAAAGAAAACACCGGATGGGAGAAGGTTGACTATGTCAATCTTCAAGGCAATTACTCAAAGGGCAGGAATTGCACTGCAACAAATGGCGACAGAAAGTACAGCTATTATTTCAGGACCTATTCAGACGGAAAATTCATCACGTTCCAGGAAAGATAGGGGGAGAGGGGTGTATTTCCTATGGAACCATTTTCGGCCTTGATACAGTGGCATTGAGGTCCCTGTCCCTGACCTTTATAATAACCGAGCTGCCAGGTTTGGCAAATTTTCTGTCAATAAATCCAAGGGCTATTGCCCTGTCCAGAACAGGTGAAAGGGTTCCGCTGGTGATATTTCCAACATGGTTTTCCCCACTCATTACTGCATTGCCTGCACGTGGGATGATCTTTGAATCCGTGATGAATCCCCTGAAAACCTCCCTGACAGGATTTGATAAACCCTCCTTTCCTATGAATTCACCATCATTTGTAAGAATGAATGTGATGGCACATTCATGAGGATTCCTGTCTCCATGAAAATCAGTTCCGGAGAGAAGCATCCCCTTTTCCATCCTCAGTGTATCCCTGGCTCCAAGCCCGCAAGGAAGTCCTCCAACTGCTTTCACTTCTTTCAGGACGGTTTCCCATACTGAAGCTGCATCTTTTGAGTTGCAGAGTATCTCTATGCCATGTTCACCTGTGTATCCAGTTCCTGATATTATGGCAGATTTCCTTCCTGTTATTTTATTTTCCGAAAACTTCAGCTTCCCGGAATCCATTTCCTCAAACCTGAATGATCCGGGATCCTTTATTCCAAGTGAAGCCATAACCTTAATACTGTCTGGACCCTGAAGGGCTATACAGGCAATATCACTGGAATAGTCTGATATATTGACTGAGTAGCCGCTGGAATTCTTCTTCACCCATGATACTATTGTATCAATCATGGAAGCGTTTGGCACGAAGAAGAATTTGTCATTTGAAATTCTGTAGACTATTGTGTCATCTATTATGTTTCCCTTCTCATTGAGAAATGCTGTATAAACAGCATGGCCATTTTCAAGATCTGATATTTTTGTAGGGAACATGTGGTCCAGGAATTTCTCTGCATCTTTTCCCTGAACAACAACATCACCCATGTGTGACACGTCGAATATTCCAGCGTGCTTTCTCACTGCCATGTGCTCGTCCATTATTTTTGTGTACTGGAGCGGCATGTCCCATCCATGAAAATCAATTATTTTCGCATTCAGCTTAACATGCTCTTCATACAGCGGTGTTCTCTTATTTTCTGACATACTCATTTTCACCTTCCAGAGGAAATATACCCCTCCCTCTCCATGAGGCCAAGGAAATATTCATGTATTCTGGTATCTCTTGTGAGCTCAGGGTGGAACGTCATACCGATTATATTTTCCTGCCTTACCATCACTATCTCATCGCCTCTCCTGGCCATTACCCTGCTTCTTCCCGGTGATGATATTACAGGAGCGCGAATGAATACGGCCTGAAACTCTCCTATTTCATCAATATTGATATTCTCAATGAATGAATTTATCTGCCTGCCGTAGGCATTCCTTTTTATTTCTGTGTCAAGGATTCCCATTCCAGGCACTCTCTCATCATTTGTTTCCCTGGAAATGAGAATGAGGCCGGCGCATGTCCCCATCACAGGCACACCGTCATTTGCCATGGCCTTTATCCTGCCATAGATGCCGTAGTTCTGAGTGAGCTTGTATATTGTAGTGCTCTCTCCACCCGGTATTATTATGCCTGAAACACCGTCCAGCTTCTCCGGTTTCCTGACCTCAACAGCCTCAACATCGATTCCACCTCTTTTCCTGATTGAGTTGAGGACGTCAATATGTTCTGAAACATCTCCCTGGAATCCCACCACTCCTATTTTTTCAGGCAATAACATCACCTGTAGAGTTCAATGTATTCATACGGTTTCAGGTTCCCGAAGCAGTATTTAACCTGAGTGAAACTTTCCTTCAGTTCCTTCATCTCAGATTTCACCCTGTCCGACTGCCCCTTTTTAATTACCTCAGCCATGCTTCTTGCAACCGTCCTGGCATCTGATTCCCTGAAGCCAATCCTGGTTATTTCCTGTGCCCCGACACGTATACCACTTGGATTCTGCGAATTCCTGTTATTGTCTTCAGGCAGCAGGTTCTTGTTTGCAACTATGCCGGATTTCTCAAGGTTCTCTGCCACAAGCTTGCCTCCCCCAAATTTACTGACATTCATTATGAAGGTGTGTGATTCCGTGAAACCTCTTGCTTCCCCAAGCACATTAATGCCGTTCTCACTGAGTTCAGAGGCCATAGCCCTGGCATTCTTAATGATCTGTCTGGCATAATCTTCACCAAACTCAAGGGTTTCCGCCAGGGTTACACCCAGTGCAGCCATGGCATTGAGATGGTGGTTGCTCAATGTTCCAGGAAAAACACCCCTCTGGATGCCCTTCCACTTGTCGTCCTCTGTGTTTCCAAGAATTATCCCATGCTGAGGCCCAGGCAGGGTCTTATGTGTGCTTCCCGTAATTACATGTGCACCCTCTCGGATGGGGTCCTGGAACCGCCTGCCAGCAATCAGTCCAAGCACATGGGCACCATCATACCACACTGTGCAGCCTGCTTCCTGGAAAGCATCAGCCATCTCCCTCAGGGGAGCCGGAAACAGGAACACAGACTGGCCAAAGAGGCAAACCTTTGGTTTTTCCCTTATTATGAGCTTTGAAGCCTCGTCCGGGAGAACACTCATTGTTTCCGGATCATAGGGATAATTGACAGTGTTGAGTCCGCGAAGCCCAACGGCCCCGAATTTTGCGGCACTTATGTGCCCCCCTCCGGAAAGATCAGGGGTGGCGATCTTGTCGCCGGGCTTCAGAAGCCCATAAATGACCGACATATTGGCATTGGTTCCCGATACAGGGCGAGGGTCGCTCTGCTTTACATTGAAAACCCTGTTGGATAGGTCAATAACCTTATCCTCTATCTGATCCACATAGAAGTTTCCCTGGTAGTACCTGTGATGAGGCAGCCCTTCAGCGTACCTGAAACCAAGATCTGTTGTGAGCATTTCCATGGCCAGCGGGCTCATTATGTTCTCTGAAGCAATCAGGGGAATGCTCTCCCTGAAAAACTTCTGATGTTCCATCGCCAGTTTCCTGAGTTCCAAGGCATCTTCAAGCGCACTCATGATTACACTTCGCAGTTGAGTAGTCCTTTTCACAATAAGAAATTATGCTGTGACACATAATTTATGTTCAGCAGCAGGGAAATGGAGAAATTCAATTAGTGTTTAGCATTGATGATAACATGTTTGAGAAGGATCTGCTGAAGGGCAAGGTTGCTCTTGTCACCGGAGGAGGAACAGGAATAGGCTTAGAGATGTCCAAAAGATTTGGAAGCCTGGGGGCATCCATATGCATCATCGGACGCAGAGAGAACGTTCTGGAAAAGGCCGTAGAGGAACTCAGGAAATCAGGAACAAGTGCCGAATACCACAGATGTGACGTGCGGAACCCAGCCGAAATAAAGGAGTCTGTGGACTATTTCATGCAGAAATTCTCGCACATAGATATCCTTGTCAACAATGCTGCAGGAAATTTTGTATCCCCAACGGAAAACCTCTCCCCGCATGCTGTTGATGCTGTACTGGGCATCGTTCTGCACGGTACACTCTACATGACCCTTGACCTTGGAAAGCGCTGGATCAGTTCAGGCAGCCACGGGGTTGTTCTGGACATAGTCACATCGTATGCATGGACCGGATCCGGCTTCGTCGTCCCGTCAGCTGCTGCCAAGGCAGGTGTACTTGCAACAGTCAGGTCACTGGCCGTTGAATGGGCGAAATATGGAATAAGGCACGTTGCAATAGCTCCAGGCCCTTTCCCCACCGAGGCCACCAGGAAGAATCTGTTTCCGCTTCCCGAAGTTGAGAAACTTCTGACCGAGCGTGTTCCCATGGGAAGAGTGGGAAATATGGAGGAAATCGCGAACCTGGCCTCATTCCTGGTTTCCGATGAGGCAGGTTTCATCAATGGCGAGGTAGTTACAATTGATGGCGGAGAATGGCTGAAGGGAGCAGGTGAATTCAACAACCTTCTTGACCTGACTGGTGAACAGTGGAAGCTCATCAGGGAGATATCATCGAAAAAGTCTTAGCTGGAAAACGGAAGGGCCTGGATTTCAGTTAAAGCCATAAAAAATGAACCATATCACCGGGAAAGTCAGCATTGCCATAGAGTTCGCTGCCATACTCTGGATGTTATAAAAAATGGCATGGACAACCCACGCACAGGCTGTTCCCGGATCACTTTTCTATGTTTATATCTTCCTTGAGACCCTTTCCCCTGGTTTCCTTCATGAGGAATACAAGCGGTATAACCACTATGAAACCAATAGCTGTATATGCCACGGCATGCCCTAATCCTACAACTAGGGCAAGAGCTCCAATGCCGAATATTACAGCTGCAGCAAAGAATCTGCCCATTGATGTGACAAATGCAAACCCTGATCCCCTGAATTCTGTTGGGTAAAGTTCCGGAAGCCAGAGAGTGAATACTGCAAAATCAGCCCCACCCAGCCCAAGCAACGGGACAGCAAGGAACATTTCAAGAAGCGATCCAGTGTAGAATACAACATCATAGATCAGAAAAATGCTAATGGCCATGAGCACCAGGAACGTTATTTCCGTTGTGCGCCTGCCAAGTTTTTCGGCAAGGAATGGCATTATGAGGCAGCCTATGACTGTGAACAAAGATACTTCGGCACCTGCAGCAGCGACAAGGTCTATTGTGGGATAAGCCAGATGAGGAATCCTCTTAATTATGTTTGTTGTCACGTCTGGCACGTACACAGTTCCCCCGTAGAGACCCACAATTACCGCAATGAGCACTATGGATCCCGCTATGGTTGTTCTCCTGTACTCCTTGCCGAAAGCTGACAGAAAGGACTTTTTGGCTGAAATATCGGCTGTTTTCTGTACCTTTTCCCATCTCTCAGGTTCCCTGGTCCTGAATCCAAGGTAGGCTACAAATACCACCGGAAGGGCACCCAGCATCAGGAGCCCCCTGAATCCGATGTATGGGAATAGTACAAGATATGCTATGGCAGCGAAGAAGAATCCAAAGTAGTATCCCGTATGGAACATACCAGCACCCATCACTCTCCTGTTTTCAGGAAAGGCCTCGGCCACGGCGTTCCCGCCGGTGAACCATACTGAACCTATTCCAAGCCCCACTATGAACCTGAACACCATGAACTCGTAGGCATTTGTGGCTATGCCGCTCAATATTGAACCAACAGCGAACAGTATCACGCTGATTGCCAGTGTCTTCACTCTGCCGTATTTATCTGACAACGGACCAAAAATTACAGATGCACCCCATCCCAGAAGGAAGACCGCGAAGAACGCCTCAAGGAAAAAATCCTTGTAGGAGAGGCTGATTCCCGTCGCCTTGAGCAGATACTCCGTGGTAACCACGTTCACGAATGCGTAAATGAACGCCGTGAAACCGTCAAGGGTCCACCCTCCCCAGGATGTGTAGAATATTTTCCAGTTTACTCCTTTCCATGAACTTCTTGCTGGAATTGTTTCAGTCATTCTAAAAGTTAAACGCCTAATGTATAAAATTATTGTCATCATGTTATGATGGTCAATATAAGATTATCCTATCAGTCAGGATAGTTGGCCTTGGATTCCCTGGAAAATCCTGAAGCAGCGAACCTTTGAATCTTGAGGTTGTAAACCGGATCACTTTTTAAACCATGCCCGGTTTTCCATCCATGGAAGGATCAGGCCCTTTAAACGGTTTGAGAGTTCTGGATCTGACACAGGCAATGGCAGGTCCCATGGCAACAATGACCCTGGGGGACCTTGGGGCAGAGGTCATCAAGGTGGAACCGCTTTCAGGGGATCAGACAAGATCCTGGGCTCCGCCATACATGGACGGGATGTCCTCATACTATCTCAGCGCAAACAGGAACAAGAAGAGCATTGCAATTGACCTGAAGAATCCCGTTGGGCAGGAACTTCTCAGAAAACTGGCCATGGATTCTGATGTGATCATTGAGAACTTCAGGCCCGGCACAATGGAGAAGTTCGGACTGTCCTATGAGGAAGCAAGGAAACTGAACAGAAAAATCATATACTGCAGCCTTTCGGGATACGGCCAGACCGGCCCTTCCAGGGAATGGCCAGGCTACGATCTCACAGTACTGGCCTACAGCGGGCTTCTGAGCCTGAATGCAGAAGAGGGCAGGCCTCCAATCAAGTTTGGCGTGCCCATAGCAGACATAACAGCAGGCCTTTTCTCCGTAATTGCGGTGCTTGCGGCCCTTCACCACAGGGATGCAACCGGAGAGGGGCAGTTCATAGACATGTCAATGCTTGACGCCAATTTCTCTATACTGACGCACCAGGCACTGGGATATTTCTCCACTGGAAAAAATCCAAATCATCTTGGATCCGCGCATTCCAACATAGCCCCATACCAGGTCTTCAGCACCGCAGATGGTTACATAGCCGTTGCAGTTGGAACAGAAAAGCTCTGGAAAACCTTCTGCAGCATAATAGGAAGGGATGATATGACCCGCAATCCAATGTTTCTCACCAATGTTGACAGGGTTCAGAACAGGGAAAAACTTGCGGATGAAATAAACAGGGCGTTCTCAGCATTCAGAACGCAGGAACTCTTCCAGAAATTCCTGGATTCCGGGATTCCCGCGGCCCCAATAAACAATGTTGATCAGGCTGTGAATGCGCCGCAGATAATGGAGAGGAATATGCTTGTTGATATGGATGCACCCTATGGGAAAATAAGGATACTGGGCACGCCATTCAAGATGTCAGCAACGCCGGCATCAGTCCGTTTGCACCCGCCAATGCTGGGGGAAAACACGGCAGAGATTCTCCGCAACATTGGATACAGCCGTGAGGAAATATCAAACCTGGTTGAAAAAAGGATAGTCAATGGAAATGCCAGCACTGACAGGAAAAAGGAATGAGATCAGCCTTTCAGGAATCATGCTTTCCTGCATATGGGGCCAAGTTCATCATCCTGAATGTCGGCCTGGGATCCTTCCATGAGTTTCTCCTGTGAGCGACAGAAAACCTTCACGTCATCAACATCAAGGAGCACAAGGTAGTACCTGTCCGGATACGGGTCAGGAGTTGCGATGAGCTCCACGGATTCCAGGACTATGCCGCTCCGTGCCGGAACCTTCTCAAAGTCCTCCTTCCCACATTTGGGGCATACGGACCTTGCAACCAGAAATTTCGTACCGCAGTTCCTGCATCTGTTTATGTTCATGATGCACCTCCGTAAACTATTGCAGTGGCATTGTTGCCGAAACCTGCCATGCTCAGGGAGAAGCCCAGGTGGGCATCCTTTATCTGCCTCTTCTCGGCCTTTCCAGTGATCTGGAGGTATATTTCACCTGCCTGTGCCACACCGCTGGCCCCGATGGGGTGGCCCTTTGAATTGAGTCCGCCGCTGGTATTGATGGGTCTCGGGCCGCCTATTTCGGTCTCCCCGTTCATGACAGCTTCCCAGCCATGTCCCTTCCTGAAGAAACCTGCGTCCTCGCTCTCTATGATCTCCAGTACTGCAGCCATATCATGCAGTTCAACAACATCCATGTAATTGGGAGTAAGCTTCGACCGGCGGAATGCCATTTCTGAAGATCTCCTGACACTTCCTATGGTGGTCAGGGAATCCCTGTATGACAGCGATGATGTCCCGGATGAATAACCCACCCCCAGGATTTCAACATGATGGCTGCCGAAGGAATCCCGGTTCTCGTCTGATGTCATCAGTAACGAGACAGCGCCGTCACTCACAGGGCAGAACTCGAAAATTCGCAGAGGATCGGCTATGACACGTGAAGCCATGACTTCCTCAAGGGTCACCTCAGACTGGAAATGCGCATACGGATTCAGGGACCCATTGTGGTGGTTCTTCACAGCTACACGGGCAATGCTCTCACGTGGTGCGTCAAACTCCTTCAGGTAGGATCTGGTCATGAAGGCAGCCAGCGACGGAAGTGATATTCCTGCAGAACGCTCCTCTGGATGAAGAAGGGAGGCTATGATCCTGGTTGATTTCTTGGTTGGATAGCCGGTCATTTTCTCAGCGCCTATGACAAGCACATTGCTGGCATTTCCAGACCTTATGAGAGAATCAGCAACCATGACGGCACTTCCGCCGCTTCCGCTGGTGTTGTCCACCCTCATTGACGGCACATCGTCCATGGAAAGCCTGGTTGAAATGAGGTTATTGACGCCGGACATATCGTTGAATTCCCCCGAGTATGAATTTGAGAAAACAATGAAATCAATATCCCTGCCGTATCTCCTCACAATGGGAAGGGCCGATTCCGCAACCAGATCCAGCAGGCCTTCCGGCCTTTTGCCAAAACGTGTGAAACTCACATCCGATATTACTGACATCATTTTCTGTACGGCATTTTGATTTATTAAACTGTCACTTTTCAGAGGCCATCTGGAATCTGCGTTCCGAACCCGGAATCCACCTCAACGATCTGCCCTGTAATCTCTTCGCTGCTCATGATCCACATTACTGCAGATGCAATGGGATCGGCACTGTGCCGGCCTGTTTCCAGCAGATTCTTTACGTCTGATCCCCCACAGTTCTCCTTGGATATGAAACCGGGAGCCACGGCATTAATCCTGATTCCCCTGGGGGCAAGCTCTCCTGCAAGCTCATGAACCATGAAGGTCACAGCTCCCTTTCCCGCTGCATAGCCGGCATGGCTGTTCATGTACACGTGCCTGGCTGCAGTAACTGCAGTTATGGAACCATGTGACTGTGAGAGATAAGCCAGGCTTTCCCTTGCAACGTTGTAAAATGTCTGGGCATTGTTCATCAGCGCGGAGGCAAAGAGATCATTATCAACATCACCCAGTCCCGATTTCCTGAAAAACCCCCCCGCGGTATGGACCACATGATGGATGCTGCCCGCGTCATGCAGGATGCTGGAAAACACTTCATGAACTGAATGAGGATCCCTGAGGTCTCCAGAATAGTGCCTTATTCCAATGTCTGCAGCAATTTTCTCGCCAGCTTTGCTTCTGGAAATTGCATAAACTCCACATCCACCTCTGGCCAGAGCCCTTGAGACGGCACACCCCATTCCGGGCCCAATGCCGCTTACCACAACGTTCTGCATGATCACTCCATCCGGGATAATTTTTAACCCTTTCGTCCGCAAGCCATAAATGGCTACTCTTAAGAATGAAGTCCTATTCTCTGCGGGATGAATATAGGAGAACCAGGTTCGATTGGAAATGTCCCCATAAGGAACAGGATAGTCATGGCGCCCATGATATCCAACCTCGCAGATCCGGACGGCAATACCAATGAAAACCACATTGCGTATCTTGAGGAAAGAGCCAGAGGCGGCACAGGCCTCATAATAACAGAATACACATATGTGGACAGCGAAAATTCCCGTGGTTCAAGGAATGAAGCCGGTGTGTACAGCTATGACTTCATACCTAAATTCAGGAGGCTCACGGAGCGCATCCACATGCATGGAAGCAGGGTGTTCATGCAGCTTGTCCATGCCGGCGGAAAGGCTTTTCTGGACACAAACAGGGAATCCCCCATGGCTCCATCCGCAGTGGATTATGTGGGATACACTCCAAGGGAAATGACAGTAAATGACATAGATTCGGTAGTGTCATCCTTCATCAGGGCTGCCGGATTTGCCAGGAGGGCTAACTTTGACGGAATTGAGCTGCACGGGGCACATGGTTACCTGCTGCAGGAGTTCCTGTCGCCGGCGCTGAACCTCAGGTCAGACCGGTATGGCGGATCATTCGAGAACCGCCTCAGGATCGTCCAGGACATAATTGACGGCATCAGGCAGCAGGAAGATATTGCACTTGGCATCAGGCTGAGCCTCTATGAGGATGATTCGGACGGATACGGGCCTGATTATGGCCTGAAAATTGCTGAATCCCTCAAAGGGATTGACTACGTGCATTTCTCCGCGGGCCGTTTTGCCCCACCCGGATCTTCGTCATCATTCTACAGCCCCAGAACACACATTCTGGAAAGGTTACCCAGGAAGGCAAACCTGACCACCATGGTGGTTGGGTCCGTCACCAGCCTGCAGGACGCGCAGAAGGTCCTGGAGAAGGCGGACTTTGTCTCCGTGGGTAGAGCTGAACTGGCTGATCCGTACTTTGCTGAGAAGCTGCTGAATGCCCCCCATACACTGAGGCCATGCATAAGGTGCAACCAGGCGTGCAGGGACCTGGGTTTTGGCGAAGTCAGGTGCACAGTGAATCCCGATACTGGCCTGGAATCTGTCAGGAAGCCCGCAATCAGGCTATCAGGTGATATTGCAATAGCCGGAGCCGGTGTCAGCGGCCTTGAGGCGGCCCTTACTGCTGCAAAATCCGGCATGAAGGTTACGCTGTATGAAGCCAGTGACAGGATCGGGGGGCAGCTTCTGCAGATCTGGGACAGATGGAAAAAGTTCGAGACCGGAAGGCTTGTGGATTATTACAGCACGGTTCTGCAGAGGATGGGCGTGGAAATAATAACCGGGGAAAAATTCAGCGGGGACGGCCTCTACTGCCTGCCAGCCACGGTTTACCCTGATTTACCGGATCAGGAGGAGATAGTCATAGATTCAAACATATACCGGTACCATGACGACGCCCTGAGGATCAGTGCCAATCATGAGGTCATAATGACTGAAAGGAGCCTGTCAAGCCTGGATCGCGTCAGGCAGGCAGCATACAGGGACATAGCAGAGAAAGCGGGAATAAGCATAGTCCGGAAGGCAGAAAGGGACCCAGATGTATCAATAATGCAGAGGCACCAGTATGACATACTGCAGGCCATGATGTGGGGCAGGGAATCATTCCTGAAATACGTGGAAGGGAGGTCAAGCGATTATCTCTAGCATTGTTCCGGATCAGTGTATGCCTTAAATGTTAGAACCGCCTGTTATAAGGAGCAGACAATTCCAGCCCATGTGAAGATCCTTCCCAGAGAGCACGGGCTCATTGTAACATGGTCTGCAACGGTAATCCTTGGAGTTCTGTATGCATCCCGGTACCATGTGTACGGCCTGATCCTTCTGGCATCAATGCTGCCCGGCATAAGCATTTACGATGCAATCCTTTCATCCCTCAGGGAAGCGCGGTCCTCCCAGCAGGGATTCATGGCCAGTCTGGAATCCCGCATGGAGCCTGCCCAGTGGGGCATACTTGCCCTTGAAGCTGCAGTTCTGGCCTTCGGCATCATTGCGGGATACCTCCCTTTCATGCCGGTGCTCATATTTGCGGCTACACTGGCGATGTTTTCATGCACGGAAAGGTTCACGGCTGAAAGGGGCAGCCTTAACAGGGGATCATCAATGGTGGCCATCACATCCCAGTTTCCATTGATAAGCAGTGCCCTCACAGGAAGGTTTACCCTGACTGAGGTTGAATATTTCAGCCTGTTCTCCGCCCTGAACATCATCCTTGCCATAGGGGCTACAGCCATCATGTCGGCAAGGGCACATCGGGGGGATTTCTTCCGCACATGGTATGCTGTGGAAGTCCCGGTTCTGGCATCCGCAATAATCATTGCTGCAGTTCCAGGCATACTTGATCCTCTGCCGGTGATCATCATGGGGACGGTACTGTCAGGCGCGACAGCCGGGCTCCTGCTGATGCGGAAAAGCGGCATAAAAACACTGGGAGCCTATTCATCATCATGGATACTGGTGACACTGGTGCTCATCACGCTGCTCAGTAAAATCATTCCATGACTGGATGGAAACAGCCAGCACAGACCATCCCAATCTTTGTGAAAATGCAGGGAGATTACTGGGAAGAATCCCTGTTCATCCTTCTTTCCATTCGTTCCCTCACCTGGGCGATTTCCTCCTTCTCCTCCGGAGTGAGCTCAAAGGTTTCAGATATCTTGCCTCCAACGAATTGTGGCGGAATCTCGCCAACCAGGAAAACATCCTCTGTTGCCCTGTAGACAGGGTACCCTGCCTCTTCCAGCGCTGCAGCATCTATGTCAACAACTGCGGGCGAATCGATATGGAACAGACCGGACACAAAGGCCTGGCGAGCGGTGAGCGACAGGTGTATCCAGCTCTTGTCGGAGGGGCTGATTCCTGTTTCTCTTATGAACTCAAGCTCCTCGTCAGTGGTCTGGTAATAAAGCTTTGCCGGCACGTCTGTGGGCATATCGTCCACATTGATGGGGATGGTGTGGCCATATGCGGCCCTGATCTCTCCGCGGTCGTTTATCTGGTACCTGCCCTTCGGATCGGTCATCACCAGCGCCTCCACATGGAAGGGCGTGAGCCACCAGAAATTCCTCTTCTGAGCCCTTATAACTGGAATAATGGTGTATATCTTCACCCAGCCGTGGTCATTGAGGCGTATGCCGTAGTTCTCAGGGAAATGCCTGAGCATTCCTGCAAGTATCCTTCCCACTCCCTCAACCTCGTTCTCATGCATCAGCACCTTTCCCCTTGCACCACAGACAGGGCACTGGCTTCCCCTGAAGGGGCCATCCCTCTGGCATACCCTGAGTTCCTCGCCCATTTTTCATCTCTCCAGCGATCCGGCAATGGTGCCTGCAATTGAAATGGTGCTGTAGGGGCCGTCGATGGTATCGCACACTGCAAGTTCGTCAACTTCAGAGGATATGATCCTGTCGGAATCCCTGGCAAACACACCATGGACAGCAGCTACGCTGATTCTTGAGGCACCAGCCTGTCTTAATAGCTTGATGGCCTTAATAATTGTTCCCCCCGTTGAGATGATGTCGTCCACCAGAAGTATGGTCCTGCCTGAAAAGTCTATGTCAGGGAGCTTCATCTCAACAGTCTTTGGATCTATGCGCTTCTTGAAAATATATGCTGCCCTCGTACCTATGCTTTCTGCAAGCTTCTTTGCCCTGTCGTATCCTCCGTCATCCGGGGAAAGAACATAATCAGGGACATGGTTCATGAAATGATCAGTCATTGACCGTTCAGCGCTGAGGTTCCGGAACGGCTTGCTGGAGAAGCTCAGGGTCTGCTCGTCGTGTATCTCCACGCATATTATCTCATCACTGGAGTTATCCAGAGCCTGGGTAATGACCCTGGATGATACGGGCTCCCCGTCCTTGTAGCGCATATGCTGCCTGGCATATCCGAAGTAGGGTATGACTGCAATGACCCGCTTTGCTCCGCCCTCCCTTGCCGCATTCAGCAGGAGAAGCATCTCCAGGATATCAGAATCCGTGCGTGTATTCCCCAGAACAGCAACATCCATGTTCAGGGTTTCTGAAAGAATCCTGACATACATCTCGCCGTCAGGGAACCTCTTTCTTTCAACATCCGACAGGGTTGATCCGGATATTTCTGCCACGGACTTTGCAAGTTTCAGAGACGACGAGGATGGCACTATTAACATGATAATAAAGGCTATTGCAACGGTGTTAAAATTTTTACCATGAAATGCCTGAATCCATCAGGATCTATCCCACGTACTGTATCATGAGATCCGGGATTGCGTGAATCATGTCAGTGACGCTGTACCAGAGTGATTTCTGCCTCTGGCAGAAGTCGCCAGCACTCTTGTTGAGGAATGAGGCCATGCACGAGGCCCGGAAGGGGTTGGCAGTCCTGGCAGCCAGGCCAGTCACGAGTCCCGCAAGCAGATCGCCGGTTCCGCCCATGGTCATCCTGGGGTTGCCCCCCTCAGTGAATCTTGTGGCCTTTCCATCGGTGACGGTGTCCACAACGCCCTTCAGGATCACGCAGGATCCTGTGGATCTGGCAAACGCAGCTGCATTTTCAGCGGTGGGCTCCAGACCTGAGATACGCCGGAATTCCCCGGTATGCGGTGTCATGATGATGCGGCTGCCTGGAGCGGCTTCCCTGATCTGCCTGTGGAAGTCCAGCCCTTCGGCGTCAAGGACTATTGTGCCCGTGAATCCCTTCACCAGGCCTGTTATGAAGTGAACATCCTGCCCCTTCCCCAGGCCGGATCCTACCAGTATGGAATCATTGTTCATGACCTCTTCATGGGGTACTTCAAGATCCAGGTTCCTCACAATGATGCCCGGATCGTATGAGGAAATGATTGGATAATTGAGGCCAGTGGTGTAGATCTTCACCAGATCGGAACCTACGGCCATTGCTCCTCCGGATGCAATAACGGCAGAACCATGGTAGGCCCATCCGCCTATTATGGCGGCTCTGCCGTTCATGCCCTTGTGGGAGGATTTCTCTGATTTTCTGAAATAGACAAATTCACCGGGGCCGTTATGGGTGAAGACCTTCTCCGGAATGCCTATGTCGGCAACAACTATTTTTCCGGAGTTCTCAGGTGTCATGCCGGTCTTGGCATCGGTGAAGGTCACAGTGGCATCCGGCTTCACAGGCATTGATGATCCCAGTGCAGATGGAATGTCATCGGACACAATGTATGCGCCGGATTCATTGATCTTCCTGATTATGGCGTCATATGGGGGCCGGGGTTCGCCTGAAAAACCGGATCCGAAGATGGCATCGATGATCACATGGTAGCTGGATGCTTCCTCCATGAAAGACTGCATGTCCATGAACCTGCCCCTGTAATCCCTCATGGCATGGCGGGAATCCCTGGTCTTCATTCCATATGGCCCGGAGATGGGGAAGAGGCTCACGGTGTTTTTCCCTGAAAGCAGCGTTCCCGCCACAATGCCGTCCCCGCCATTGTTGCCGTTCCCGGCAACCACCAGGACTTTCTTTCCGTCTCCCTGGGACGCTGAAATATATTCCGCCACCCTGGCTCCAGCGTTATGCATGAGGGTCCACAGGTCCCCAACAAAGTATTCATAATTCCTGTCCGCCCTGGCAACATCATCGTAGGACATCATAGAATTGCATGCACTATCTGGTACAAACAGTTTGCCGGTACTTCGGATTTGTTGATTGGGTGGAACCAACCGACGTGTCGACGTACGATGTTGTCGCCTCACAGATCAGTGAAATATGCGTCGGATATTCTCCGGAACAGGTGTCGGCTTGGGTTCAGCAGACCGAGACAAGTCTACAGGGATATTCACTGAACCCCAGTACGTTCAAGGTTGTTGTTGCCGCGGCCATCGCACCCTATATCACTGTTTGACGAGCCCATAACCACGGGCGGTATGTGGGTCGGCATCGCCGCAGCCGAAATGCGAGGTTTATCTCAACGAGGTCATCGGTTGCCTGAACAGTGGCAATTTCCTGAGTGCAATCATCTACCTGTTCAAATTCGCGGACTGCCTTGAACAGCAGACCGGCGTTTCAAATCTGCGCCACATATTCAATATCTGACCACAAACCATTTCCTTCTTTTCCGTCGACAGACTAAAACGTTACTTGTTTTTGACTGGTATTCCTGGGGTCTCCGGCGTCTTGCGTTGCATGTGTATTGGAACTTCGCCTAAAAGTATGTAAAATAAAATCGCCCAAAAAGAAAGTACAATAACAAAAGTCATAAAAATATCAGCAGCTATCAACATCATTCCTGTTAACACCACAATTACCACTATCAATGTGGCATTAAAGATGCCCATTGTAAACAGAAATACGTTGCGGGCTACTATTTTCCTAGGCATGTTCTCAGACTTCGCCCAACCCAGGTGCACCACGGAATGCCAATGGCAGGATGATTGCCATGGCCACAGGAAGAACATACACCTTGCCTCTATACATTTTTCCCTTTAGGTTTCTCATGTTTACTTCCAATTAATATACGTTTTTGTGTTTAATAAAAATTGTGTCATGACGTAATCTGTAACATGATCTGATCTAAAACCGTATGATACCTTCGGTCACGTATTCAATATTGGATCCTAACATGCTCTGATGAACAGCTCCCATTAAAATCCTCCATTTGAGCTATTCATCTCTTAATTTCCTTTCAGTTTCCTTTAATTCAGGGATTTCGCCTCTGCCATTGCCCTCTGATTTATACAGTCGTATATCCAGATACTCCGGCATCCTTCATCTCCCAGTCCCTTAACAGATCTGCTCACACAGTTCTCACCGAATTTGCGTTTCATTGCAGAGAATATTCTCCCTGTTCCCGGCCATCTCATGCCATGGTTATTCTCCTCGGACCACGGCCTGTATCCCTTTTCCCGGTATTCCCTTACGGCTTTCCTGCGGTATTTCGATCCTCTGTTATGATCAGTAGAGGCATTCTTCCTTATTTTGATGACATGTCTGGCATTGATTTGATGCATCAGCGTTAACACATCGTTAGTGTCGAAACCACCGTCGCCATAGAATTCTGTCACTTTCACTCCATTCATGACAGCCTCCCTGACATGTCTCTGTGCAGTCTCAGGCTCTGATGGATCTGTTCCCTCAACATGGGATTCAATGCCAGTGATCCTTTTCGTTTTAACATCTGCAGTTATTATGACAACCAGATGCTTTCTCCTCATGGCATCTGGATCCCCGTATTTCGTTATCTTGTAATATCCGGCGTTGTTTGTCTTGAGCCCTGTTCCATGGGTGCCGATGGATATGCTTTCCAGTCCGGAGATGTAAAGGGCATGGCTTCATGTCATGTATCCTGTGCCATACTGTTGTATCGTCTCCCTAATATGGTATTATGCCAGGATCAACAAGCGATCTTACCAGCCTTCAAGACCACGGTAATCAGGATAATGGCGCCAGATCATCATGAACGATTCAGGAAAGAGGAATGGGAGTCCCCCTCTTTCCCATGTTCATTTTTGTACTGTTTCTCACAGTTCTGATTCCCACTGATTCCTGAAATGCAGATCAAAGATCATCCTTCCCCTTATTACCAGTTCTTCGTTGTATTGTTTCCAGTTCCTCCTTTCAGTGTAATGTTTACCCCACTTGACACAATGACTGTAGTACACAGCAGTCGTATATTTATATTGCTGAATATATTATACTTCTATGGAGGGTGCAGTTCTCATAGCTTTCACACTGAGCTATGAGGGAAGGACAAGAGACGAGATATCCAGATTCTATCGTGAACTTTACGGATACCAGAGTTATTCACACTACGGAAGATACAGATCAAGGAAATCAGGTTTCCTTGATGGCATAAGGAACATCAGGTATGACAAAGGAATATTCATGATACGCATGGAGGATGCGGGAAGGGTTGTTTCATATCTGGAAGAGAAGGGTGCAAAGGTATCAAAATGGGAAGTCATTCCTGGATCAGAGGAGAAGCAGCTTGAACTGCAGGCTACTTAAGTATTTGTTCAACACAGCACGGTACTTTACTTTATCAGCTTTCCAGTGGCAATCTTCCACATGTAGAGGTCCAGGATTCCCGGCTCCAGATTCAGCGATTCCGCCAGGGCCAGGAAGTACTTCTCCATTTCCAGATACCTTGAAGGCGAGGTGATCTTTGCTTCCCGGCCATCCGGGAAGGCAGAGGATAGCATCCTGATTATGTGCTTGTCCAGGATGGCAAAACGGAAAACACCCACATTCCTCAGGAAATGTGATGCCTCCTTGTACCCTATGCCCTTGACGTTCTCCACCAGGAATTCCCTTGCCTCCCATGGGTCCATGCTCCTTGCAATGTCCGGAAGCATGTCCATTACTGGTCTGGCTTTAACTATGAAAGAGCTCCTGAGGTTGTAGAACCTGTACTTCACCTTCTTCAGTTCATCCCTGAGTTTCTCCTCCGGGTAGTTTATGAACCCGTGGTTCCCTATATACAGCTGGGTCCGGAGCCCCATCTCGGCAGAGGTGTTGGCAGCAAGGATGCAGAAACAGAGTTCCCCAAAGAGATCTTCCGCTGGCTTCTGCCCCATGCTCCTGAATTCAGCGGCTTTAGCCTGGACTTCCAGCGAGAACGGGGAATTCATCAGATCGGCTATGCCCTCAACAGAGGGCCTGAAATCTGATTCACGGAAAGGCAGGACTGGGGTTTTCTCCATTCTGCCTTTGTATCATGAACCGGTTAAAATATTATTGTCTGCGCCTGAACAAAAAAGGGGATTATTTGAAAATTTCATACATTTTCTTGGCCTTTTCAAGCCTCTGTTCCACATCTGACCACTTCACGTTCTTCAGGAAGGCATCAAGGTATGGAGCTCTCTTGGGTCCGTAGTCCGTGTAGTATGCATGCTCATAGACGTCCAGGGCAAGCACAAGTATGGCATTCCATATGCCGTTGGTGTTGTGGACATCGGCGCCGATATTCCTCAGCTTTCCCGTGTTAAGGTCGAAGACGCAGAGGCTCCAGCCCCTGAAAGCAACTCCGGTTGCCTTGAAATCCTCAACCCACTTCTCATAACTTCCGAAGTCCTTCTCAACCTGCTTCTTGAAAGATTCAGACACGGGAGCATGTTCCTTTGCGAGGTTTGCAAAGTAGGTTTCGTGCAGGAGTGATCCGTCAAAGTTGAAGGTCTCCTCCAGCTTGAGTTCCCTGAATTCGCTGTAATTCTGGTTCGCCTTGCTCCTGTCTGCGTTTGGGAGTTTCTCCCAGATCTCGTTCAGCTTGTTCACATAACCCTTGTAGTGGGTTTCAAAATGGTAATCTATCTGCTTGTCAGAAATTCCATCCAGCCCGCTTGGCTTCAGTTTGTCTTTTATTTGCCAGTTTTCAGCCATTTTTTCACCTGTTTCTTCATTGAGTCTTAATATAAAACCTTAATGACGGGTGTACAGCAATGTTTTTAAGAGGAAAGCAGACAGGTCAGTGCCAGAAGAACACATCCAGCTGGAGCAGGTTATGGTGTTCCGAATAAAGATACATTGGTTTTGTGTACCTGACACGGTCAATCCACTCCTCCATGGATTCATCGTCCATGGTTCTGGATCTCCCTATTTCACGGGAGCAGGTGGAACAGTACATGCCGCCGTAGATGAGGTCTCCGCAGATAAGGCAGTGATGTTTTGCTCCCATTGTGGCTACTATTGCCATGGGATTAAAACATTTTTGCAGGGGCAGGAGGATGGCTTAAAGGATGGGCATGATTCCTGCAGCCCCCTTTAATAAGGATCGTGATTCGGTTTTTTTTAAAATGCACAGAATAATAGAAGAACAGCTTTCAGTCGTCCCTGTACATGGTATCGGTGTCTGATCCCCCGGTGAAGAAGAGCGACATCTCGCTGTAGACGTCCTCGAAGCCGTACATGTCCCTGGCAGATACGGGGAAGATCCTGTTGACCATCTGGCTCTCCTTGAATGCGTTGAGCACGGCGGAGAAGTAGTCCTTCACCATCTCCTGCTTCTCGTCCATGAGGGCATCCCGGAGAAGATCAGGAGAATCTTCCCATCTCATGACCGCCTCCAGATCATCATCTGTGATGAGATCGAGCTTGTTCAGCACGAACAGCATGGGCTTGTAGAATCTGGAAAGGACCGATCCGAAGAGCATCTTCTGGGATATGAATCCTGATGGGGAGGCAGACAGCACGGCATCAGCTATGAATGCAATCATTGCCTTCCCGTTGCTCAGGCGATCCACCAGCATTGGGCTTCCAGGCCTGAAGCTGAACAGCTCGATCTGGCCAGGCGTGTCAAAAATCACGTAATAATCCTCGAGTTCCCTCAGCACCTTTGTAACAGGTTCAGTATTTTCCAGAAGCAGATCCGCGGCAACAATCTGTGCGCCGTTTGGCCCAAGATTGTATTCTGACATGATCTGGCTCAGGGAAACGGTCTCCCTGATGTCAATCTCCGCCTCATAGGGGATGTATTCCGAACCGGGATCAAGGTTAACGATAGCTGCGTCGTAGCCGTTTGAGATGAGCCAGTCCTTGTATGCTGCGCAGAATGTGGATTTTCCGGTTCCTGCAGGGCCGGTCACAAAAAGTGATCCTATCATTCCTCATCATCCTCCTGGTAACTGTCCAGGTCGCGATCGGCCTGAACTGCGGCAATCCGCTTCATGCCGTCATCAAAGCTGCCCAGGTCATGCTGTGGTTCCGGCTGCGCCTCCTCATCAAAATTGAATGTTCCCTTGATTGTGCGGACCAGGTTGTCTATGCGCACGTTCAGGTACCATGGCAGGTTGAATTCCCTGGATATCTTCACTGTCTCATTCATGTATTTTATGACACTCCCCTTGTGTATTGTCAGGATCAGGTTATGGTTTCCGCACTTCAGGCATTTCCCGGACAGGGGGACCCTGCGGTACTTCGTATTGCACTTGGTGCACCTGAACTCCTGGGAGAAGAATTTCCTGAAGTTGCCGTACATGTCAGGCAGGAAATGGGAGTTCAGTACCCTGGCAGCAACGTCGTCCTCGTCCACTCCCCTGAGCCTTCTGGCCAGCGAAAGCTGCCTCTCTATCTTCTCCTCCATTGTGTCAATGGTCTTGTATGAGCACACCAGCACTCCTCCGTTTATGTCTGAGGTGCCTGTTGTGAATCCTGATCCCATGAAACTGCCTGTCTTCTTGATGCGAACGCTCATGGTCATCATCAGTTCCTCTATCTCCGATGGGGCGCGCCTCTCCTCCATTGCCCTGTAGAATTCCAGCGGATATTCCCAGAGGGTATCCACGTTCATGGCCTCCTTGTCAACTTCATCCGGGTTCAGCTGGACGGTGAGCACCAGCGGTGCATCCATCAGGCCGCCCCTTGTGGACGGGAGATATTCCCTTGAAAAATTCAGGAGCCCGTCCATTAGAAGGAGGATGCTGTCCTCATCGCCGTCACAGTTCCTCCTCTTTGCCGCATGGAAGAACGGATGGGCATAACAGCCGCTTGCCTCTGAGAAGCCGATGATCCTGCCCAGTATTCCTCCTGAGGTGTGTGGAGCAAGGCCTATGACCAGTTTCCCTATGAGATCCTCCGGCCTGGAGCAGAGATAATGCGGGGCCATCCCATAATACCGGACCAGGAGATCGTCGATGAAATTTGCCACATTGATAAGGTATTCCGCTGACTTTGACGGTATTATGACGTCCTGCGGGAATATCTCATTATACTCCTTCTCCGGATCGTATCCCAGTTCCCGCAGCCTTTCCCTTGGAAGGCCTATTTCTTCTGCCCTGAAGTGTGTTATTGGTATATCGGACATATCGTACCTGCAGGTGCCGTCCTTGTTGGTGGACACATCATGCATGGCCCTCAGAAATCCCTTCTCAATGGGTTCGCTGACCTTGTCCTTTGACATGAGCTTCTTCACGCCCTTTATCTCCAGCTTTTCTGGAAGATCTATTCCAAGCCGCTCCATGGACCTCTCCATGAGCTGGTCAAGATCAACTGTAATCTTCCGGGTCCTGCCCGTATCAACGGTGACGGCGCCGCACAGGTAGCATATGGGCTGTGCAGATTCCTCCCCGCATCCGGTGCACTTCCTGACCCTTACTTCCACCTGGTATCCGTCATGTGCGTTCTTCCTGGCGTTTTTCAGGGACCTGCGGGCATCACCGTAATTCTCCACCGGGAAAAGCACGTGGACCTTTGGCTTCATCTTCCTGTCCCCTGCTTTCTCCGGCCTTCCAAGCCTTGACCCCACCCTTGTGGGAGATCTCGGGAATAGGCTGTAGCCGGCAAGGGAATTGATCAGCTTCAGTGGATCTTCCGGGGTGTCATCCCTCTGCATCTGTACTATGGCACCATTCTGAACCTCAAGGCCCAGGCTGGTGATCAGGGGGTAGTACTCATCAAGGGCAAGCCCATCCGCCGTGGCGGAGAATGGGATTCCAAGCCTGATCAGCGAATCACGCATCCTGTTTTCCAGGATCAGGTGTGTTCCGGAGAGCCGGCTGCTGGACACGCTCCTCCTGAGATCAAGGATTTCCGGCGTTCCCAGATCATGCCAGAAGTAGTCGTAAACCGGATGTAGCGGAATATTTTTCTCACGTGCAAGTGCCACTGCCTCAAACTGGTCCGGCACGGAAGAAGCATATTTCTCTCTTAGTTCAGAATCAGGAAGATACAGCTTCCACCAGTCATGGTTGAAGGAACCCGGCACCAGCCTGTAGTTGTTCTCAAGAAAGTCCCCATAGGCAATGAGTATCTCCCCAAGATCAGTTATCTGATCTATATCTGGAAGGAGCTTTGCAGCCTCATCCTGGCTTCCCACCCTCACATGGTTTCCGTTCTTCAGGAGCACCATGGGGCCGTCAATGCCATCGCTAGGAGTCACGGCCGCTGCCTTCCCTGGCAGTTCCACCTTGATCTGGGAGCCGATAGCTATGAACCTGTCCACTATGAACATGCTTGCAGGGTTTATGGAGGCGGCAGCAAGTCCGTTGACCCTTGACCTGCCGTAGCGCAGCCTGAATCCCCCAGGTCTTCCGGGATGGGAAAACACGGGCCTGCCGGCCACAAGGTCCTTGAGGAATTTCTCAGAATTTTTTGGTGCAGGTGCACTCTCGCCCTGTGCCGGCTGCTGCTTCTTTCCAAGGAAGTTCCACTCTGTCAGGCCAAGTTTCTCGGTATGTTTCAGGACCTTCTTGGATTTCTGTATGAGGCCCTCGCAGAGCACCAGGCACATTCCTCCCCTTATCCTGTTTGTGCGGATCCTTTCCATGTCCCTGTGCCCGGAAACCTCTTCCTCCTCGCTTCCCTCTCCGTCAATGCACACAGGAGAATTCAGTATCACCTGCTTTATTTCGTCAGGCGTCGGAAGATACTGGAGATGCTTGATTCTGTTGTATGCCTGTATCTCCTCAATGTAACGTTCTATTTCATCATCCGTTGCATGGAACGCCCCGATTCCAAGGTCCCTTCTAACAACATCCGCAATCAGTACGCTGAGGGCCTGGGCAGTTCCGCCGGCTCCCCTGATGGGACCTGAATACACAACGGAAACATAGTCCGTGCCGTCGTGGTTCCTGTCTATGGTCACATCGGCTATGCCTTCAAGGGGGGCCACAAGTATGCCCTCAGTGAGTATTGCAAGGCCAACTCTTACAGCTTTGTCAACAGCCATAACCTTTCCCTGGGGCTCGTACATCTTTGCCACCCGCCTTGCAATATCGATGGATATTTCCTCCCTGGTCCTTGTCTTTGACAGTTCCCTTATCTCGCCAGCTATTCCCCTTATGTCAATGAGTTCCTCTATCCTGTCAGCCATATCGGAAGCCAGGGGTATCTCCACGCGGTCTGTCACATCCTTTCCCAGCTTTCGTGCCCCAAGGGCCAGATCGTATTCCTGCCGTACAGCAGTCCATAGAAACTGGCGGTATGATTCAATGTCTCCTGCTTTAATCATTTCAGAAGCTCCGCCATGAGAAGCTTGTCCAGCAGCGAAGCCTTTATCTTCAGCTTTCCCGAAGAGTAAGCCTCCATGGGATCAAGCTTTTTCTGCATTATGCCAAGAACATCATCGGTGGAGGCAGTGATCACAATGTCAGGTTTCAGGTCATTACTGGCTATGGCAACCCTGCCATTCTCAATGAGGAACGTTGTGCCTGTTTCACCTGCATCCCACCTGAGAACTTTCCTGGTTGCCGCCATTCTTTTGCGTGTTTTCTCGGAATTCTGCAGTCTTTCATTCACCTTTTCAAGAAGCATTGACTGGATGGATATCAAGCCGCTGCCTCCATGGCTTCCTGCATGTGCTGCAGTGCCCTGAGAACAAGATGCTGGTGGATCTTTGAGGGGTTAAGGGGACGGGATTTGAACTCGCTGTGGTACTGGGATGCGATCATGTTCTCGCTGTCCCTGAATTCCGCAATCTCCATCCTTATCCCCTCATCATCAGTTCCGGAGAATATTAAACCGGCTTTGGCGAACTGATCAATGTACGATGGGTTCACCTCGTACCGGTGCCTGTGCCTCTCATAAATTTCTCCCTTCTGGTATATGCTGAATGCCAGGGTATCTGGCTTCACAAGCACCTTCTTGGATCCAAGCCTCATGGTTCCACCCATGTCCTTCACACCATTCTGTTCCGGAAGAAGATCGATCACTGGATGCTGCGTTTTGCTGTCAAATTCCGTGCTGTTTGCGTCCTGGAAGCCAAGCACATTCCTTGCGAACTCTATGACTGCAACCTGAAAGCCCAGGCATATGCCAAGGAATGGTATGTTATGCTCCCTGGCGTATCTGGCGGCTGCTATCTTTCCCTCTATGCCCCTGTAGCCGAAACCGCCGGGGACAAGTATTCCATGCACATCGTCAAGCCTGTCCGTACTTGCCTTCAGATCATCTGAGTTGATCCACTTTATATCCACAGCTATGCCTGTATTCCCGGTGACATGGAGAAAAGCCTCCTTGTGGCTCATGTATGCGTCCTGAAGCTCCGTATATTTGCCCACCAGGGCAATTTTCACCCTCTCCCTGGGATTCTTCAGGTTCTCCTTGTAGTTTCCCCAGTCATCATTGTATTCCTTGCATCCCAGCTTGAAGCGGCCAATGATGAAGTCCACAATTCCCTGCTTCTCCATGAGATCTGGAACAAGATAGGCATTGGGGGCGTCACTGATGCTGGCTATGCCATCAAGGGGCACATCTGTGAAAAGTGCAATTCTCTTGCGTGTTTCAAGGCTCAGGGGATCCCTGGAGCGGCAGAACAGTATATCCGGCTGGATGCCTATTTCCCTGAGGGCCTTTACACTGTGCTGTGTTGGTTTGGTCTTCTGCTCATTCATGGCCCCGATTTCGGGCACAAGAGTCACGTGGCCGAATATGACAGAACCTGGCGGCTCCTCACGGTTCAGCTGCCTCAATGCCTCAAGGAACGGCATGGATTCTATGTCGCCAACAGTTCCTCCCACCTCAATCAGCACAACGTCGAAGGCACCCTTTGAGGCAACCATCCTTATGCGCCTCTTTATCTCGTTGGTAATATGCGGGATTATTTGGACTGTGCTTCCCAGATACTCACCTCTTCTCTCCTTCTCAATGACTTCCTTGTAGACCTTACCTGTTGTTATGTTGTTGTCTCCGGCAAGATCAGAACCGATGAATCTCTCATAATTTCCCAGATCGAGATCAACTTCACTGCCGTCATCAAGGACAAAAACCTCCCCATGCTGGTACGGATTCATTGTTCCGGCATCATAATTGAGGTACGGATCAATCTTCAGCGCCGTGACGCTGAGACCGTGGGACTTCAGCAGGTGGCCAAGGCTGGACGTTATTGTCCCCTTTCCAAGGCCTGAAATCACGCCTCCAGTAATAACTACGTAATGCATCAGAAGGTAGAGAATTAAAATTAATTAATCTTTGCTGGCATGGCAATCTTTGCCTGAAAACGCCAGCCAGGAAGCGCAGGACAGCCGGATTCCAGCCGCTGATGTTATTATACTGGCAGCCAGGTAAAGGCAACTCATTCAATGCCACAGAAAATCCCGCAGGAGTGACACTAAGGCTTAATTCAACGATTGCATCACATTCTCGGCTGGGAATGATATGCAAGTGTTCCTGATTTACCTGCTGTGGGCGGCCATGGCTGCTATGGCTGCTGCAATGGCCTTTGCAATATATGCAGCCAGCAGGGCAGACAATCCGCTGCGGAAGCTGGTGGTTTACCTTATCCTTGCAATGATGAACGGAATGCTTGTTGGCCCCTTTATTTATCTTGCATTTCCCGGCATTCTCTCCGAAATCGGTGCCATAGAGGTTGCGCTTGTTGCCATGGCTGTGGAAATCATCCCGTTCCTGGCGCTGTTCATGCGCGATATATTCCTGGAGGATCAGAATGCTTCAAGAAGATTCCTCATGGTTTTCACTGCGGTCTTTGTGATCCTGGACGAGGTCCTCATGAGCCTGGTATTCAACCTTGTCCTGTCGCATCAGCAGTACCTGTCACTGATGACAACCAGCCCCGTAGGTGCAATATTCCAGTCGGTATCCAGCTACTGGTTTGTTTTTCCCATGAGCATTGAGATGTTCCTGAGCATAATTCTCATGAGAAGGGACCAGAGCTCATGGGCTCTTGTTCTGTTGCTGACGCAGGCAGCAATAATGTTTCTGGCGCCACCTGCGGTTGCTGGATATGGCTGGGGCCAGTTGACGGTCTATCTGTCAGGGGCTGTCATGACCGGGTTCTTTGTATTCCTCTTTGAACATCTCTACAGGGCACAATCGGTCAGGAGATCAATGGGATCATACATCCTCATCCTCCTTGCGGTTTACACTGCCATGATGGCGGGGGTTTTCATGTGGCAGGTCTATGGAAGCATCTACATCTTCTCCCTGGCCATGATAGCAGACATGGTCCTGTACCTGTGGGGCACCCTCCACAGGTGCATGCTTTCAACAGGTCCCCGCACCTACTGGCTCGCAAACAGACCATGGTCCTTCGGTTTTCTCCTTCTTGTTTTCGCGGCTGAATTCTTCATGGGTGCAGCCTTTGACGTCCAGTATTACGGGGCTGTTCCGTTCATTGCCTCCACAGGGATTGTGCCGCTTACAGGCAGCATTCTGGCAGTTGCAGGGAAGGCTGTCTTTGATTTCTTCATATTCTTCGGCAGCGTGAGCCTCTCATCATGGTTCCTGGTCATGATGGGCATTGAAATGGGATCTCTTGTTGTTTTCAAGATCAGGAAAACAAGGGACATGGAGACACGCATCAGGCTTTCACTCATGCTTGTGGCGTACGGCATTTATTCAATACTTCTCCCATCATTCATAATACAGAATCCCGCAAGTGTCCCATTCATAGGATGGTCCATGGGAATAGGAATTGCCGGCCCTGTTTCTCCCCTGCTGATCCTTCCAATGCTGCTGACATATGTCATAAGCGGCATCCTTTCGCTCCTGTTCGGTTCCAGGCAGCTGTGTTCGGTTTTCTGCACGGCGCCTGTGATGTATCAGGGGACATTCTACGATTCCATGAAGAAATTCAACACCTCGTCCGGCATGAGCAGATCACTCACAAGGGCGGATCGCACAGGAAATATGGTTTACAGGATAGTATCAAACATGGTATATGTCTCAGTGATAGCTGCGGCAGTCATATCGTGGCTCGATTCAACAGGCAGGCTGAATCTGACATTTTACGGCACAGATCCAGAATATATGCTCTACATTTTCTATTTCGGCTTCCTCTGGTACGCCGTATTCATACTCATGCCTTACGTGGGATCATACGGATGCATCAACACCGGATACTGCCAGTGGGGCAACTTCAACAGGTTCATCTCAAGATTCGGCTTCTTCCGCCTGAAGGTCAGGGATCCGAACCAGTGCGTGACATGCCCCACCAAGGACTGTGCAAGTGCATGCCCTGTGGGGAACTACGGACAGCCTGGCAGTTTCATCACCACAGGGGAATACAAGGACAGCAGGTGTGTGGGCATAGGAGATTGTGTTAATGCCTGCCCCTATGAGAACATCTTCTATTATGATGTCAGGCACTGGGTAAAGGAGAAAATTTCAAAAAAGTGATGCGCCATCAGGAGGCGACCGGATTTTCTGCAGTCAACGGAACCCTGTCCGGTACAGGGGTGAACATTCCCAGTATTATCTCGAAATAGAGAACCATGGAGGACATCATGGAAACTGCAAATACGAACCATGACAGCCCGAAAGGCCCGTGAACCACAATGGGCTCCAGGAGGCCAGCTGTTGATAGTGCAAATATGAATATGAACCAGCCAACAAGCCTCCGGGACATCCTGTCAATGGATCTGCGGTTGCCATAGACGTAGCTGAATGCGTAATAAACAGCAAATATCATGATTATGGAATATGCAATGAGAAGCGGAATCACTGCTGCGGAATCGCCAAGGACGGCAGGATCAGCCACCTGCATGAGCAGAAGGGCTGTGGAAATTCTCCTTCCCAGGCCAGGGGAAAGCCTGAATGCTATGAAGAAGACCATTTCAGCAATCATGGGTGCAAGAAAGAGGAAATTGGTAATTGAAAGCCCGAAATAGGCGAGGTATGCAGCCAGCGATGCAACGTCATGAAAATAGTAGCCAAGGATTCTGAGAAACAGTGCCATGGATACCTCATTCCATCCCAGAATAAGCGCAAAGGCAAGTGCCATGCTTCTCTTCATGGAATAATCTTTTTCCTTCACTGCAGTCCAGAGGATATATACAATGGCAATGGCCATGGCGATCATGGAAATGTTTGCGGCAAGAACCACGTTGAAGAAAGTCCTGGGCATGGCCATGTAATAAATCAGGGAATCGAACATGCTGCCCATCATGGATAGAAGGATAACGGATACCGAGAAACTTCGGAGTGTGAGACCCCGGGAATGTTTCCTCAGGTAGGCTATGATCCAGATGATGAATGCGGTCATAACTACCTCGGTGATGATGACCCAGGGGAGATTCAGCATGCCCCCCCATCAAGGTATGATATTATAATCTTCCCGGAAGCATGGAAAACTCAATGTGCGGGCCATCCATACGGGATGGATGCTGGATGCGGACGATGCCATTCAGAAACCAAGAATCCTTTTCGCCTACCTGGGCGAGGATGATCCCACAAAGTCAACAATGCTGAAACTGAAGCGGTTTGGACTTGCAGAAAAGACAGGCATGAAAAAGATATCACAGACGCTTTCCCTGACACCTTTTGCTGATGTCTTCGTGACTCCTGCTGATAGCGCCATAATCCTGGAGAGGGGTATTTCAGTCATAGACGGATCATGGGCTAGGATAGAGGGCATAAGGAATCTGCGTATGAGGTTCCCAAGGAAACTTCCATTGCTGGTTCCGGCCAATCCTGTGAATTTCGGGAAACCCGGAAAACTATCGTCCGTGGAGGCCATTGCAGCTGCACTTTACATCTGCGGTTTCAGAAGTTCCTCCACACTGGTGCTGTCCAAATTCAACTGGGGAATGCAGTTCCTCAAGGTGAACATGGAGCCCCTTGAGGAATATTCCTCATGCAGCAGCCAGGAAGACGTGACGAAGGCAGAATCACTGTTTTTCTGATTGGTGCCATGCCCCGCCTGTATAAGAGTATGAAAGTGGCGCATACTGGCTTATTATCTTCATGATCCCGTCCCTGTAGGCGTCCGGCACGTGCTGGAAGAGCTGATGCTCATCAGGCAGGAGATGCATTCCCGAGACGTGCTGTAGCCTATCCATGTCGTCTGCCTCAATGAAGCCCAGTTTCGCCTTCATATAATTGAGCTCGTCAGTGTCCAGCCTCATCCTTTCCCTGGAAACGTTTTCCTTTAAATTCTCAATGGATTCTGTTGAATACAGGATCTGGTGGGGGTCCCCACCGGCGGAAAGAACGAACATGAGTATGCCAAGGCACTTTGAGCACTTCCCGCAGGGAACAATCTTGCCATTCACGCTCCTGCAGGAATGGCATGATCTCTGAAGCCTGAACAGGTCTGGATATCTCTTTATGAGTATATTCTCAACCACTCCTCCTGTTATGGGGTAGACAGCGCTCCATACAGTGAAGTCAATACCCTTGGAATGAAGATATCCGCTCATGTACCTGTTGAAATCCAGTGTCTGGTCATATATGCCGTAGTAGTGCATGATTCCGTGGAAAGGCTGCATATCGGAGGGATCATCGAATTCATCTCCAAGTACTGCGCCCCTTATGCCGTGTTCAATGGCCACAGGGATCATTGACATCACGTATACGGGGAAAATGAACAGTTGAACTGGGTATGTATCTGTCTTCATATTCATGACGCGCTGATCCAGTATCCTCATGTTCCTGAGCACGTAGCGGTAGAACCTGTCCACGTTTGACCAGACCTTGTGAACATTTGAAAACTCTGCGCTGTAATAATCATAGGCAGTCTTTGCCGTTAGCCAGTGTCCGCCTGATTCATTGAAATAGAAAGCATGAGTCTCCGGATCAATTTCCTTCAGCATGCCGTAGGAGAGCAGGCTTTCCTTGCCGCCTGAGGAAAGAACGGCATTACTGCCTCCCTGAATCTTTCTGGGGGTATCCACATACTGGGATGTAGCGGAGACCAGTGTATTTCCATTGGAGTTTTCCTCAGTTATGTCCTCATCCCGTGGGACATACTCCTGCCTGAAGAATTCGTATCTTCTCCTTGCAAGCTTGTTGATGAAGACCTCGCGGTTATTGATCCGGACAAACTCTGAAATGGCAGAAACATCAGATTTTGACGCCGGAAAATTAAGGGTAAGTTTCTTTGAGAAAAGAGTGAAGTTGATGGCCGGCATTGCAAGAACCAGTCCTGCCAGATTCTGGTCCGCCTCTATTCGATCCGAGTAGGAGAATATGAGATGAAATTTCAGGGTATCTGTTTCCCGCTCAAGACTGATGTCGCCCTTTATTCTGTGGTCGTCATAGGAGGTCGGGGTGACGGAAATGTTCTGGAATTCGGATATTTTCTGGAGATAGGACATCTACGGGTAATCAACTGCCTCAATAAGCTTCTGCGGTTGTGAATTGAGCGGATCAAAGACAGGTATGTCGAATCTTGCCTCAAGTTTCATTATCTCTTCAGCCACCTCGTTATGGTTCATATTTTCCCTGTTTATTGATATGGCAATGACTTTCCTGTCAGATAGCATCTCCAGTATCCTTATGTATTTCTCAAGGTCCGGAATGGGATATTCTGGGAACCCGTCAAATACAAGTCTCCTGGGTGCATGCTGCAGGATTATCCCGTCGGGCTTCAATGCACCAATGATCTCGAAGCTGCCTGGATAGGCCGGATGCAGGACTGATCCCTGTCCCTCGATGAACATCACATCCGGATGTTCCTGTTCCCATGCCTCAACTGCAACCTTCTCCAGCCCGCCAGGAATGAAGTCGTTTATCATGGAATCTATGACAACTGTGTGGTCGAATCCCTGCATCCAGGCTGTCTGGCCTGTTCCCACCATGGATGCGGCTATCCCTTTCTGCTTCAGGGTGTTTGTTAGTATAACTGCGGTTGTTCTCTTTCCTATGGCACTGTCAGTCCCAAGGACAGCGATTCTGCGGGCGCCAATTTCCCTCACACGGCCCGTATATGGCGGCTTCATGTCCCTGAACATCTTCCTCACATCGGTTATCCTGCATCCGTTCTTTGCGGCAGCTGCAGCAAACTCAGGATCATCGCTTATGAATTCATGCAGTCCGCTAACAACATTCAGGCCCGAGGAAAGCGCGTCAGTTATGAAATGCCGGTATTCAGGAGGAATGTATCCGCCATCAGTGGCGATACCCACAACAAGAGTATCCGCACCAAGCCTGATACCCTCACTGACACTGCTTATGATGGGTATGTTGTTGGGCACACCGGTCAGGACTGCGCCTGCGTCCTGTCCGTACTTCGTTGAATCTATGACGGATGTAACCCTGAATCGTCTTGTATATCTTACCAGGCCGTTTGCGGTCTTTCCATAGGTTGTGCCAAAAACGCCTTCTGCAAGTACTACTGCGTTGTCCATGTCTTGTTTCTCCCCGTAAGTACCACAACTATGTCTTTGGGTTCGGATTTCCTGCTTATTACATGATCCACTGCCGCAAGGGAGGATGCAGACGCCGGCAGCACAGACAGCATCTCAAAATGCTCTATGAGCGTGCTGTAACGGTACATCTCGTCATCCGAAACGTAGGTTGCCATTCCGTTGCTCCTGTACAGTGCATTGAGTGCTTTCTGCCCATCGTATGATCTGTATGCCACGAGTGGTTCTGAGGCCTTGGTCTCCCTGATTATGGATGGATCAAGCTCCATGAGCGTGTGATCCTTCCTTTTCCACGAAGCAACAATTGGGTTGCCGTTCGGGGTGCTGGAGCCAATGAATCTGGGAATCTTCCTGATGACGCCTCTCCTCTGCATTTTCTCGAAGCCGGAAAATATGCCTGCCAGGGTTGTGCCATTCCCCAGCGGGACTGAAACGTAACCGGGTGCTCTGCCCAGCTGTGAGACTATCTCATAGGCTATGGTCTCATATCCTTCCATATCTATCTCAGAATTCACGGATCCGGGGCTGGAATCATACCATGCCTCGCTGCTGGATTTGTCTCTCATGAATTCCACAAGATCCTCGTACTTGGCCGGGACCTCAAGTATTTCGGCGCCATTTCCCCTTATCTCGTCATTCCTGTCTCCGGAGTAATATTCCGGTACAGCCACCACGGACTTCATTCCGTAGAGATTGGCAAAATAAGAGATTGATGCGCCGTAATTTCCGCATGTAGCCAGTGAAATGGTATCATAACCCTTCTCCCTGGCCTTAAGGACATGCAGCTTTGAGATACGGTCTTTCTGGGTTCCTGTTATTCCAGCCCCTTCAAACTTTATGTAAAGGTTCTTAAGTTTGAGGGCGCGTTCAAGGTTTCTAGCTCTAAAAAAAGGTGTTTTTCCAGGAGGTTCGTCCTCTTCTATTCCTTCCATCTCTATTCACTCAGGACATATGCCTGATTGAGTCCTGTTAGAAAATTGAACTATATAAACATATTG
>DAJC01000018.1 GCA_002498845.1 Thermoplasmatales archaeon UBA509
TAGCAGTTGGTAGTTGACTTCTGTCTCCATGACTCCACCGCTTGTTGCGGTTTTCATAACTGCAGGCAGCCATACAGCACGAGCCATTGCAGAAAGCAGGAGATTTAATGTGAACATACTAGGTGCCAATCAGGAGGAGGATGCAAGAAAATTTGCAGATCCGGACAGCGCAACGAGGTTCGCCCAGGATCAATTTGTCAGTGGCCGCAACGGAATTCCTGTTATCCAGGGTTCAATTGCCTGCCTTGAATGCACACTTGAGAACCAGATTCAAGTTGCGGATCACATAATGTTTCTGGGAAAGGTCACGGCTGCATACAGTCTCAAGGAAGGAAATCCCATACTGTATTACCGGAGAAAATTTTTGGAGTTGCCCACTGATCCCTGATCTGAATATAATGAAACAGTACTTTCCGAAAAATTATTAGACGTTACACTGCATGATCATCAGATAGGAATGGCTCTTGATCCTGATGTTGCGAAGCTCCTGAAGATGATTTCTGAAATGAACATGCCCAATTTCAGGGACATGGATGTTGGCGATCTGCGGAATATGATGAACAACAACCCATTGATGAAGGAGGATATCCAGATAAGCCGTACCACAGACATGTCCATAGGCGAAGGAAAAATCCCTGCCAGGCTTTATGATCCGAAGGATGGCACCAGATCTCTCATACTCTATTTCCATGGGGGCGGCTTCGTTTTTGGAAACCTGGAAAGCCACGATGCAGTGTGCCGCAGGGCAGTCCGGGAATCCGGCTGCAAGGTTCTTTCTGTGGATTACAGGCTTGCCCCTGAACACAAGTTTCCAGCCGCGGTAGAGGATGCTTTCACTGCCTATGTATGGGCAAGGAAAAATGCCAGGAAGCTTGACGTTGACCCTGACAGGATTGCCGTGGCAGGGGACAGTGCCGGAGGTAACCTTTCCGCTGCCGTCAGCCTCATGATCAGGGACCGCGGCGTTGAAAAACCCATGCTTCAGGTTTTGTTCTATCCTGCTCTCGGCCCTGACTTCTTCTCCGAATCACTGCGTGAATTCTCTGATGGCTTCTTCCTCACCAGGGATCAGATTGACTGGTTCGGTGACATGTACCTGGGAAATAAGGCTGATGCCCTGAACCCTTACTTCTCGCCCATCCTGCATCCTGATCTCTCAGGGTTGCCTGAGGCCATAATCATAACAGGAGAGCATGATCCCCTCAGGGACCAGGGCGAGACATATGTTTCCAGGCTTGGGTCCGCGGGCATTCCAGTGACCGGCATAAGGGCAATGGGAATGATTCATGGATTCCTGAGCTTCACACCGGTTGTTCCCGCTGCTGCCGGCGTTGCTGACATGGTGTGGTCACTGGTCGGAAAGAAGCTGGGATCCCGCTGACCTGTCACTGATTCTCCTTGAAACCAGTGTAGCTCACACCCTCCACGTCAAATTCCCCAGCTCTTTCCAGGGTGTTCGGCCTGTGCCTGGAATAGTACATGGTTACGGCAAGCCCTCCCACGATAACCCACAGCATTGTTGCAATCAGTGACGCAAAATAAGCGTCATTTATTGGGGATGGCGTGGAAAGCCATTTTCCCACAACATCGCTCATGGAGAAGTATATGACTACAAGCCCTATGGCAGTGGCTGCTGCCGGCGCAATTCCGTGCGTCAGCAGCTTGAACTCACCGATTCTTCTGGTGAAAAAAGTCAGTGAAGTGTTGGCCATTATGTGGACCAGGATGATCGAGATGCCTGTGCCTGCCTCCAGAATGAATGCAGCGTTTTCCGGGCCGTAGATCACCCCCATGATCACGTCAAGCGCAAACGACCCCAGCGCCCACGCAATTAATGCATTGGCAGGAGACTTGTATTTGGGATGGATTCTGCTCAGGCTCCTGGGAAAGACAACGCCATCACGGGCAGCTGAATACCACCACCTGCTCACGGCGGTTGCCTTGGATACCCCGTTGGTCAGGTAGCTGTTCACTGTGAATATTATCAGGAGAACCAACCCGACTGGCCCAAGATACCTGCTGAACACTATAAGGCCGGCATCATTTGTTGTGGCGAAGCTCGCAATGTGGCCGATACCCCATCCAACGGTAAGTGCGTAGGTTGCAGGTATTATCGATATGGCGGTGAGGACCATGGCGAATACAATGGATCTCCCTATGTTCCTCTTGGGCTCCTTTATCTCCTCGGAAACCGTTGTGACGACCCCGCTTCCCGTGAAATCGAGAATTGAGAACACTGCACCGAACATTATGGCGGAAAACCCAATGCCGGTTGACCTGGAAATTGTGAATGGCAGCACTGAGTTCCCTGGACCAACCCTGATTATGATTATTATTGCTCCAATGAGCAGGAACAGGACCTCGGCAAGTCCGGCAATTGCATTGTATCCCAGTGAAGGCTTTATGCCGAAATACGTTACTGCGATTATGTATCCCGTGAAGGCTGCGGCAAATATGACCCATATGTATGGGATGCTGCTTATTGCAGGTGATATGAGGAATATGAAGCTGGAGAGCCCGAGTATCCCGAATGCCGCCCCTGTTATATCGTAATACATGAAGCTGAAAGCCGTTATTGGCCCCAGTCTTCCTCGATCTGTTGCGGATGAGGCGTAAGCATAGTAGCTTCCGGCGTTGGACTTATACTTGCTGAACTGGTACGGTGTTATCATCCACAGTGCGTAAATGAGCCATCCGAATATTACAGACAGGACTGTGTCAGGGCCAGCAATTGAGAAGGATGCCACCAGCAGGATGGCAATATCTGCTGCCGGGGCAACCTGCCCAAGAGACTGGAACACTCCCTGGAACAGACCCACTGCGTTCTTCTGCAACCTGTTTCTTCTTCGCATCATTATGTTTTTGCTCCCTTCAGACTATATCTGGTGCAAGCGGGAAGAAATCACTTTATCCGCTGCATGCTGAATCATGGCAGTTTCACATTCTAGCCGCTTATGTTTTCCTTATTGACCCCATAATATAAAACTGTATTGTTTCTGGGCTGAAATCCGATATTATGTCAACTTATGCCAGTGCTTTCGTACATAGAAATGGAATATTTTATAAATATGTCATATAATTTATAATGAGGCATCATGCCTGCCATTCTTCCGGTTAACTGGTGCTGCCCACGGGATTAGAAACCCTGGCAGCAGTCCAGATATATGGTGTGGCCACACTGCGGACAGGCTGAATTATGCCTGTAATAGTAGCAGCTGCTGCACGTGCAGTCCTCTTCAGCGCAATCCTGGCACATGAAATTGGAATCCAAAGCTGGGTGAATAACATTATGTCGTATTCCGTGCAAAATACATGAAGGAAGAGGTAGCAACCTCTCAATGCGCGGGCCTGGAGTCCATGGAAATCCTCTAAGAAGCATCAACATGGCACATCGTTCATCGGGTCGGAAAATACTGTGGTTATATCGAAACTCGCCAGATCATTATGGTTTCGTTCATGGATTGGGGGTTCCGGAGATGTGCCTTGCCAGGTATCTCTGCATGAGGGCAACGGTGAGAGACATCAGGATCAGGAAGAGCCCGATGAGCCTCCACATTGCATTGTATGAGATGACGTCCACAACAGTTCCGGAAAGCGGCGTGCCAAGTATTGTCCCCATGCTTATCATCATGAGGCTCACGCCACTGAAAAGGCCGATGCGGTCGCGCGGGGCAATTTCTGATATCAGTGTAACGTATGTGCTGTTCCAGCCTATGGCGCTCATGCCAAGGACAAATGCCATCACGCCTGCTTCCAGAATGTTCCAGGCTACCAGGGAGAAGGTTATGAACAGGAGGCCTGCTATGAGCATGATCACTGCGATCATCCTGGACCTGTTCCTGCTGAACATCCTCTCGGAAAGGTTCACCCAGAAGAGCCTGCCTGCCACGGAGCCTGCAAGCAGGACAGCCAGGAGTATTTCCGACCAGATGATTGGGAAGCCCCTGAACCTCATGTATACAACGAAGTATGTGAGCAGGGACTGCTGCCCCCAGGACAGGAATGCCACCGGAAGGCTCACCAGCAGGAGCAGGCGATTGCGCCATGTTGAGAAGAACTCCCGCACGTATCCCTTCCCTGAGCCCCTGCTTCCTTCCGGCCTGACATCCCGGGCTATGCCGATTGCCAGGCCTCCAGAGATCAGGGCCATGAGTATGAGGGCATCCCTGAGAGAGAAGTGCAGGGCGACAAGTGGCAGGGCAAGAGCTGCCAGTGCCGCCCCAAGAGGAACACCTGACTGTTTTATTCCCATTGTTCGGGCGTGATGCGGATAATAAGCTGCCATCACAGAGCTGTTAGTGGAAGGCGTCACGATGCCGTATCCAAACCCTATGATGAAGAAGCCCGACACAATCTCTGGATAGTTCTGTGCAGATCCCGCAACCAGTGATCCAAGAGCCATCATGCCAAAGGCTATTTTCAGTGCAGTGTTCCTTCCAAGACGGTCAACAAAATAGCCTGTCATTGATGACATTGTCAAAGAGCCTATGAAAATGAAGCTCGTGATGAGCCCGAGCTGGGCGGAGGAAAGGAGAAAATCAGATTTTATGAATGGAGCAAGTGGTGAGTAGGCGGAATCGTTGAAGTTACCAAGGGTCATGAAAAGCAGTGCCTGCATGGCAACCGAAATAGAACGTCCGCTTGCTCTCGTGAACGGGGATTATCAACTGTATTGTTAACTTTCGCTATTCATGGCAGCTGGCCATTCTGCGGCATGTCTGCCTTTTTCATGATCCACTGCTGGCCCCACCGCTTCAGATCCTCAAGGGAATACTTGAGCGATTTGCCCTTCTCTGTGAGATCGTACCTCACCCTGAAGGGCCTGGTGCTCTCCACCTCTCTGGTGACAATTCCATGTGCTTCAAGGTACTTCAGTGTGGATGAAAGCGTCTTGGAGTTCAGCCCTTCTATGCTCTTCAGGAGATCATTGAATCCCATGGGGCCGTCATTAAGGTAGCGTATGACTATGAGCCGCCACTCGCCCCCTATCTCCTTGATTGCTTCAACAATGGGACAACTGTCTTTCTTTGGGGAAGTTATTTCAACTATTTCATCTGATTTACTGTATGCCATCTTGTTTAGAGTGAGTTACAGAGATTATTTAAATGTAACTGTTATACTGAGATTACATTTGTAAGTAAGTTACAAATGTACAGTTAGGTGAAAAAAATGGAAGAGAAGACATGGCTTGTGGACAAGGTTCATTCAAGCGTAGAGTTCAGCATAAGGCACATGATGATATCAACAGTTAGGGGCAAATTCAAGGAATTCAATGGTGAGATCTCGGGAAACCCGGATGACTTCTCAACCCTGAAGGCCCATTTCACAATAAAGGTTGCCAGCATTGACACCGGCACCGCAGACAGGGACAACCACCTCAGGTCCGATGAGATACTTGCCATGGATAAGTACCCCACTGTTGAGTACACAGTAAAGAAAGTTACTGGATCTACGGATGAAGTTAAGATCACCGGCGATCTCAGGATCAAGGCCATAACAAAGGAAGTTGTGTTCAAGGGAGAATACGGCGGCAAGATAAAGGACCCCTATGGAAACGACAGGTTTGGGCTCACTGCCTCCGCAACAATCAATAGGGGAGATTTCGACGTGAAATGGAACATGGCCCTTGAGGGTGGCGGACTCATGCTTGGCGACAAGGTAAACCTTTACCTCCAGCTTGAGGCCTACAGCCCGGTTGCCCAGAAGCAGGAAACTGCTCCACAATAATTTTTTTACAAGAGCATACCTGGAATTTTTGTCAGGATTGATTTATAGCTGCAGGATCCTAACTATTTATGGAATAAGTGAGCGCAGAAAAAATACAGTTGGAGCGCCCCAGGAAATTTAACATTTGTTGAAGGTAAGATGGATAAAATAAAAGTTATGAACTGACAACCTGGAGGGTTATCTTTAACACAATCAATGAAGCAGTTTCACCTCATCCATGGCAGGTTACATCAAGGACCTTGGTGTCCCTGATGCTGTTTAGAATTCCAGCCATCAGTTCGCCTGTCATTGATTTTCATGACAGTTGCACAGATATTCCTTTTACTGTTTCTGCAGAGACGTCAGCTTCTCTACTGCCCTCAGCAGTAAACTGGACCCGTTCAGGAGGGCATCCTCATCCACATTGTATGTTGGGCTGTGCTGCGGGCTGGTGATCCCTTTCTCCTGGTTTCCGACCCCAAGGAAATAGAAGGCACCCGGAATTTTCTGAAGGTAATAGGCAAAATCCTCCCCGCCCATGCTTGGCTTCGGGTAAAGCAGGGCGGATTTGCCCAGGATCTCTTCGGCTGCCTTCCCGATTATGTCCGTGACCTGCGGACTGTTGATGACGGCTGGATATCCCTCCTCATAGTGGAACTCATATGTGGCGCCATAGGCCTCGCATATCCTTGACAGCAGCTTTTCAAGGCTCTCCCTGATGGTCTTCCTCACGCCCTCGGAGAATGTGCGAACTGTGCCGGTCATCTCGGAGTGTGCCGCTATTATGTTGTACCTGTATCCGGAATTTATGGTTCCAAATGTCACCACACCGGCTTCCTGCGGATCTATCATACGGGATACGATGGTTTGCGCCTCGGCAATATACAGCGCTGAAATCATCAGGGCGTCAACGGTCTCATGGGGGGCTGAACCGTGACCCCCTTTCCCATGTATCCTTATTGTGAACTCATCGGCATTGGCCATTGCTTCCCTTGGAAAGAGCGCTACCTTTCCTGCAGGAATTGTGGACATCACGTGCTGGCCTATGACGAAGTCCATGCCGTTCAGGACCCCACCTGAAATAAGCGAAACCGCTCCTCCTGGTGGCCTTTCCTCTGCCCTCTGGAACATGAACCTTATCTTTCCGCTGAGCTCATTCTTCCTGGCCACAGCCATGCGAATCACGCCCAGGAGCATGGCCATGTGCGCGTCGTGTCCGCAGGCATGCATTACACCCCTGTTCCTTGACACGTACGGAAGATCATTCTCCTCCGTTACTGGAAGCGCATCGATGTCAGCCCTGACGGCAACACTGTTCCCCGGTCTCCCACCCACCAGGTCAGCAAATATTCCCCCCTTTGGGACCTCGGTGACATTTAAACCCATACTCTCAAGTTCCTTTTTCAGATATGCAACTGTACTGGATTCCTGGAAGCTCAGTTCAGGATTTTCATGGAAATACCTGCGTTTGGAGATAATGTAATCATTCAGTTCCTTATGAGAAATTGCCATTGATATCAATACGTAAAATATGCGATAGATTAAAATTTATTCATAGAAATATGGATTGGGAAGGAGATCAGCTTCACTGGTTCATCTGCCTGAGCTTCTCAACAGGGTCACTGTAATCCAGTTTCTTGATTGACTTCGTGATCCTTGACATTGCTTTCATGGAGGCAGTGAGCCCAAGGAAGAGGTCCTGGTCATTCTTGATGCTTGAGTACATTCCAACAAGGGTCTGTTTCTTCCCGCTCCCTATGGTATCAACCAGGTCCTTGGAAATGTCAGGCAGGTTGAACAGGATGGCCTTAATTGTGTCGGCGGTCCTTTCATCGGAAAGCGCGAACAGCAATGCCAGCAGAACGTTTCCCGTCTTCATGATCCCGTTGGCGAACTCCCTGGATGAGATGAACTTGCCAAAGAATTCCACATCTGTTGGAAGATATGACTGTGATACGTCGCTCAGCAGCTTTATTATCCCCGCCTCCTTCAATTTTTCAAGTATATCCAGCAGCGTGAGCAGCGCGTCACTGTTATCCGCCACCTTCTCTATGATTTTCTCCATGGGGTCAACTGCCTCGACCTCATTCTCTTCTTCCTTATCATGTATTTCCATTTCTGTCATCTCACATTATCCCCCTTAGCATTGCCGTGAAATACGTATCTGCCGAGGTCCACTTCAGGAGGTAGTCAAACTTGCTCTCATACCATGCCCTTGGAGGCTTGTTGTATGAGAAGTAGAGGGTCATTGCAGTCCCTTCCCCGGTCACTGTTGTGCATGCAACTTCGCCGTTGTATGATTCATCGTACACATGCCCTGAAGTTTCATATGCCAGCCTGTTTGCCAGGTACTCCGATTCAAAGTGGGCTGTTGCCCCTGCCTTTGAGATGGGCAGGTTTGTGGCATCCCCGATTGCGAACAGATCGTCGTGATCCTTGTAGTTCAGCTTGTGCCTGTCAACGTCAATATAGCCTGATTCATCGGCGAGCCCTGATTCTGTTATGAAGCGCTGTCCCCTGTGAGGGGGTATCATCACCAGCAGATCATAGTCCACGGTCTCCCCTTCAAGGGAGTTTACCTGCTTCTTCTCCTGGTCAATGCTCTCCACATTGAACAGCGTGTGGTAATTGATGTTCTTCTCATCGAAGAGCCTCTGGACCTCGTCCGAGACATTAGCTATGGTGAACACCCTGTTCAGCGGATACACATAATCTATCTGGGTCTTGTCCCTGATACCCCTTGTCCTGAGATAGTCCTCCAGCTGGAACGTGAACTCATAAGGTGCAGGAGGGCACTGTATGGGGATGCTTGCCTGCCCGATGACTATCTTTCCGCCCTTGAATTTCCTGAGCTGATCCCTGAGGTCAATGGCACTTGGCAGGTCGTAGAAGTGGTTTGCGCTTCCCCTGTAGCCTGGAATTTCATCCGGGGCAAACCTGTTTCCCGTTGCCACTATGAGTATATCGTAGTCCAGGGTCTTTCCACCAAGAAGGGTTACCTTCCGGTTCTCAGGATCAATATGTGTGGCCATGTCCCTAATATATTCTATGCCGGGGTTTATGACAAATGCCGTTGGCTTGACACTGTCCCTGTAATTCTTCAGGTTCAGCGGGATGTGGATCCCATCAGGCTTGAAGTAGTGGAGCGGGGTGTTCCCCACAATGGAAATAGATACCCTTTCACGGTCCGTGAGAAGCCTCAGCTTGTTTGAGATGATGATGCCTGCAGCACCATCACCAAGCACCAGAACGTTCGTCCTGCCATTGCCCATATTCACCACGTCACTTTACCTTTTTCATTTCGATCTCGTAATATCCGTTCCGATCGAATACACCTATGAGCTGGTTTCCGGATTTGTTTATCCAGGCTGTGGCATCTTTCTTGGTGCCGCTGTCCGTGGAGTATACGGATATTACATCACCTACTTTGGCCTGCTTGTATGCCTTTATCATTTCCATGAGTGGTCCGGGGCAGAAACTTCCCCTTGCATCCACAACCTTGTCAGGTTTAATTTCTTCTGCCATATTCATTCACCTCTTTCAGATAAACAGGGTCATCTTGGAATCCTTTGCCATGTCTACGAACTGGGAAACACCTATGACTTCCTCGATCATTGGGTCCAGGTCATCTTTTCCGATTCCCATCAGGTCAGCAAACATTGCGCAGCCGTACACATGAACGTCACCGACTTCCATGGCCTGTTTCAGGGTATCCTTCCACGACGGGACTTTCTTCTCCTTCATTATGCTGAAAAGCTGTTTCTCCATTCCCTTGCCTTCAACGCCCAGCTTCGTGTTCTCGCCGGCATTCTTCCTCATCTCCATGAGTGCCCAGAAAGTCACAAAAACATTGACCTCCATCCCATTGGCCACGGCTCCGGAGACTATTATGGATCCTGCCATCAGTTTGTCCACAGTCCCTGATGCCAGAACTATAGATGCCTTGTCAACCATAGATTCACCAATTCTATCATCGCAGGTCCATACAAAATGACAATGCCTTACACCTTAAGAAGATGGTTTTAATAGCTACATTCTGTTTATATATTATTTAAAGAACCCGCTCAATAGATTATAATGTTATGTATAAGAAATATCTGAATACTATCTTCTGACTCCACGGCGCCTTATGATCCTGAACAGGTCCGAGAGGGTAAGCACACAGAATATGAGCCCTATGAGGAAACAAAGGAAGAAGAAAATCTCTGAGTCAAGAAAGAGGAAAGAAGAGTTGTCCGGTATCAGTCCGCTGGCAAAGAAGATTATCAACAGAAGTATGCCGTCAAGTATGGTGAAGACGAAGAGGCTGTTGATCTGGCTGAAAATGGGTTTCTGGAGGCTGTCCGCGGAAAAGAGGGGTATTATGGTGACTATGAGGGAATAGGCAGTCAGCAACAGCCCTATGAGGGTGCCGTAAAGGCTGAGGAGGCTCCCATTGTTGAAGAACGTGTTGAATTTCGCCGACAGTGCAGGATCAGACAGAAACTTTATGTAATGGTTTTCAAGCAGGAAAGTCAGGATGAACGAGATGATTACTAGCGTCTTGACCTTGTAAATATTCTCAAGATTGTCACGTAACTTTATCTGCGCCAACTGAACTGTATTGGAACAGTTGGATATAATGATATTGAAGCCTTTGAATCAATGAATAAATGAAAGCATTGGTGCAGGCTAAGCCGCATTTTGGGAGTTTGTTTGCTGTCTCTGCGCCATATGGATCCAGCATTCCTGGCATCCTGGGGCCGTGGCCAGCGATTTGGGGAAATAATCTGAGTCAGGTGCGCTTGCCCTTATTTCTTAATATTGAATTTGCCTTTTCTAGGTCCTGCGGTGTGTCAATATCCATGACCGCTGTGATGGAACCTACCGCATATTCCACGACATTCCCGGAATATGAGGCAAGAAGCTTTCTCCCGCCATCCTCTCCCTTTAGCCCAAGCAGCTCCTTCATCATTGAAGCCGGGAAGATGGCAGGATTTCTCCTTACACCGGAAACTGTGGCAGCCACTATGCAATCCGGATTGTTCAAGAATATTGCCACCATTTCCCTGTACCTGGCCTGGCCGAATAATGGCATATCGCCATTCACAAGAAGCAATCCGTCACAGTCATTTCCTGCATTGTTGACTGCAGTCCTTATGGAGGAAGCCATGCCTTCCCGGTAATGTGCATTCCTGACAATTTTTGCTTCACCATTGCATACCAGCCTTTCAGCCACTGTTTCAGGGCGCACAACCAGCATGATCTCTTCCAGCCCGGCAGCTACCAGGTCATCTACGGCATAGCATACAACCTGCTTTCCTCCCATCAGGGCAGATATCTTGTCTCCTCCGAACCTTGTGCCCATTCCCGATGCCAGAACTGCCGCACATACTTTCACGTTACCCTGATGGCACAGTCCCTATTTTAGCACTTGGATATTGACTTTCCATGAATTTTTTGCCTGCAGTATAAGAGGGCCGGATTCCGAAAATGAAATATCCGGAGGGAGCAATAACTGTGCATGGAGACCATAGGGTATGCAGAGGAAATGCACAGACTCATATCGCAGAACATGACTTTTGTCACTGCAACTGTGGTGAAAACTGATGGATCGTCACTTGCCAAGCCTGGATTCAAGGTCATTGTCCACAATGGTGAGATAATTTACGGGACACTTGGAGGGGCATGTCCCGATTCTGTTATCCTGGATGCGGCTGAACAGGTTCTTTCAACAGGCGTCCCAAGGACAATAAGGATTCACCTTGAGGAATCCGGGAAGGGTCTTGAAGCCATTGTCTCAAGGAAATTGCCGGATGAAGTCTATGTGGAGACATTCTGCGGAGGCACAATTGAAGTGTTCCTGGAGGCGTACAGGCCTCGCGACAGGCTCATAATAATCGGGCAGGGCGGGAAGGATGACATAGAGGATTCGCTGGCAGGCCTGGGAAAACTTTGTGATTTCCAGGTGACCGTGATCGATCATGCACCATCCCTGACAAATAAACCGGACACACTCATCACCCATCTGGACTTCAACCTGCGTGACCTGAACATATCAAGAGGAGATTACGTGGTGATTCTCACCAAGGGAGATCGTGATATACCTACGCTCCGGAGCCTGGCTGACACTGAAGCGTCATATGTTGGCCTTATGGCCAGCAGGAAGCGAGCGAAGCATGACTTTGATGAACTGCGGAAGCTGGGCATAGATGAGAATTTCCTTGCAGCTGTGCACACACCCATCGGTCTGGATTTAGGAGCAATTTCACCGCCGGAGATCGCAGTGAGCATAATTGCAGAGATCATAAGGGTCAGGAGGAATGGAGCCTCTGCTGAACAACATGCTGAAAAAGCGACTGAAAAAAAGGCTAAGACAATATAATCTTTACAACATAAAA
>DAJC01000040.1 GCA_002498845.1 Thermoplasmatales archaeon UBA509
ATAATTTTGTCCCAAAACCGGAAGAATGGAATCAGTGCAGTGGCAGTTCCACCCATAACAGCAGCGGCCAGGAGCATCCTCCATCTTCCATACCGGTCGGAGAGAAAGCCGAAAATGGCCGTCCCTATGGCAGAGAACAGCAGCACAAAGACCCCGGACACGGCCACAAGTTCAGCAGGATTGGGTGATTTCAGCACGTCCTCGAAATAGTAAAGTTCAAAGAAGCTCAGGCCGGTGACGCCCAGAAATACAAGAAAGGCGGATCCCACTAGCCAGAAAAACCCCTCAGACTTCCTGCCAGGGTTGAAGATCTCAAGGAAAGTTCCAAACAGTGAAGTACCCGGCACATGGACGGGTGTATCCTCATGCCGTATGGTGTGTGTTGTTATGATGGATGTAATCAGCAGGGTGACTCCCATGATTCCAAGGGCAAGCGTATCCATTTTCAGGGACATGAGGTATCCAGAGAGCCCAAGGCCAAGGGCATTTCCAAGGAGAGTGTAAATTCCGTTTATTCCCGAAGCAAGCCCCCTCTGGTCTTCAGGCACAAGGTCACGGAAGAGGGGCTGATATGCTGCTGAAGAAACGTTTGTGCCAGTCTGCACAAAAATGTAACCAAGCAGGATGCCGTATAAGTAGTTCTGGAGCAAAATATCCACTGCAATGCTTATGGAGGCAGCAACAGAACCGATTATTATGTACGGCCCGCGTTTCCCCCAAAGGATGCTCCGGCTGTCGCTCAGCACACCGAAGAACAGGCTCACAACAACGCCGATGGAAATTCCTATGAACGCTATGATGCCCAGCAGCAGGCTCGTGGAATCGTTGCCCGTTACGTTCTCCAGCTGGATTGGAAGTATGAGGCTCTCGAATGATATCCAGAGATAATTTGTCCCCAGGTGGACCGCATTGAGCTGAAGGAGGTACCCCCTGCTTCTTTTCCTGTACAATGGTCAAATATGCCTATGTTAATAATAAGACATTGCAGATCCGATGATTGCCGAGAGTCAGGAAACAAAGCTTTTTTTATACCCATGATTACGGTCAGCATGGATCAGCTCCCCTTTGGCTCCATGGACAGATCACCTGTGACCCGATCACACTGGAAGATTTTCACAATATCATCAATGGGCATGTTCCTGAACGGCTACGATCTTTCAGTCATCACCCTTGCAATGGTGGTGATTCCACACCAGATTGGCCTCAGCACTGAACAATACCTGGCAGTCAATGCTTCGGCATTTGCAGGCATGCTTATGGGTGCACCTCTAATCGGCAGGCTTGCAGACAGGATTGGCAGAAGAAGGATATTCGGGCTCGATCTCATACTTTTCGTGGTGTTTGCAATCCTTTCAGGATTGTCAACGAATTTCCTTGAACTTTTCTCATTCCGTTTCCTGCTGGGGCTTGGCATTGGTGGCGACTATCCCGTTAGCTCCACCATGGTCTCAGAATTCTCTCCAATACGACCACGTGGAAAATTCCTGCTGGGGATGGTTGCAATGTACTGGGTAGGTGCCCTGTTCTCAAGCCTGATGAATGTCACATTCATCAGCAATCCGTACTTCTGGAGATACACCTTCATAATAGGAGGCCTCATTGCAATTCCCGTCATACTGGTACGCCTTTCCATTCCGGAAAGCCCAAGGTGGCTCATATCAAGGGGAAGGGTCCAGGAAGCGGAGAAAGCCATGCAGGAATTTTCTGGTGCACCCAGCCCCTCCATGAATGAGCAGGTGGATAAAAAGTCAGACAGGAACGGGATTTTCAGCAGGAAGTACGCCATGACCACATTCTTCATCCTTTCCGCATGGTTTCTCTTTGATGTTGCCGCATACGGAATGGGCTTTTACTTTCCCAGGGTCATAAGCACAATAGGTTTCGCAGGGAATCTCAGGCTCACTGCAGAAAGCGGGATAATTATTGATATTGGAGGTATCGCTGGCTATGCCATAGGGCTTCCATTTGCCGACAGGCTTGGCAGGAGATTTCTCACAATCGCCGGCTTCACTGTAATGTCAGTTGTGCTTCTTGCAGGGTCAATAATACGAATATCAGGAGCAGTGCTGGTTCCATATTTCTTTGTTTACGTGCTCTTTGAGCAGTGGATAGGTGCCGTGACGCTGTTCTATCCTACAGAACTCTATCCCACCGGCATCAGGGCAACTGCCCAGGGTGTCGCCACAGCCGTGTCCAGGGCGGGTGCCATCATGGGCATAGTCATATTTCCCCTGTTTCCGGTGTTCAGTTCCCTCTATATATTCGCCGCACTGTCCATAACAGGCCTGGTAATCTCGGTAGTCCTTGCTCCAGAACTAGGAGAAAAAGCCTGGAGGCAATAAATCCTGGAGTAAAGGCTTAATGCTCAATATATTGCCCATCCATGTTCCGGCAAATTTTAAATTGCACAATAGCATACAGTGATGCAAGGAAACTTACATTACAGTGATAAAATGTCCATCAACGTTAATAGTGCAAAATTCATGAGAGAAATCACTTTTGGGCAGTCCATTAGAAAAGGTGGTGCCTGAAGTGCCAGGACTGAAGAGAAACTCCATCGGCCTCCTGCAGGGCACGTTCCAGGGCATTGCAGGATCTGCACCTGCCGGGGCGGCAGTAGCAACGTTCACAGGAGCGGCTGCATTTGCACTGGGCGCACTGCCGCTTACGGCTCTGCTGGCTTTCCTGGTTGTTCTGCTCAATGCGTATATAATAAGGCGCATATCCCGGAGAATTGCTGGAGCAGGTGGCTACTATTCATATGTGCAGGGTGGCCTGGGATCATCAGCCGCGCTCTTTTCCGGTTTCTTCTATATCTTCTACCAGGTGTTTGCCCTTGCTTTTATGGGACTGAGCCTCGCCGTCTTTGTCCCGGCTATTCTTTCCAATGTATTCGGGGTCCAGACGCCCACATTTGCGTGGTTGCCAATCCTTGCTGCATCCATTCTGTTCGGTTTCGCCGTATCTCGGGCAGGCATAAGGCAGTCTACAGGCTACACCACCATTATGGCAATGGTTGAGATCGGAGTGATTGCAGTATCCGGGATCACAATAATACTGGTACATCCTTCAATCAACACTACGGCTGTATTCAGCCCAGGGCTTGCGAAAGGAGGTATTTCCGGCATTGGCATAGGAATGCTGTTCATGTACACTGCCTTTTCCGGATTTGGGGCATCCACACCACTGGGAGAGGAATCAAGGGATGCAAGGAGGACAGTGGGCCTCTCTGTGGTGCTGGCAATACTGGTACTGGGGACATTCTACGTGTTCACAGCATACGTTTTCACTGTTGCCTGGGGGCCGTCCCAGATGTTGAATTATGCTGGAAATCTTGTTCCGGGGATTTTCATCATCAAAAATTATATGGGAACAGGGATGGCAATCCTGGTGACCGCACTCTTCATCAACAGCCTTCTTACGGGAACCGTGGTCATAACAAATGGGACTTCAAGGGTGATGTATTCAATGTCCAGGGAAGGGATGATTCCAAAGGGCCTTTCCCGGATACATCCTGTGAGGCTTACCCCTTCGGTATCAGCTGCAATGGTCGCCTCTGCGGCATTCGCAATAGCCGCTCTGGGTGTGCTGTTCCTGGGTGGTTTCACTGCTTTCCTCATGGCCGCCACCGCTGCCACTCTGGGTGTCATACTTGTGCATGCGCTTGTGAACGTATCTCTGCCGTCGCTGGAGAGAAAGAACCCCTCTGGCATACAGCGGAGCAGCCTCGCTGCAACTGTAGTCTCGGTGATTTTGTTCGGTTTCATATTTATCAGCACATTCATAGTTCCGGAACCGGGACTTGAATCCGGAACAATAGCATTTGCAGCATGGATCATAATAAGCCTGGCGTATGTCATGTACAAGAGGAGGAACCCGGGAATGATACTTCCTGATCTTGATGGGCCAATAGCTGAATGAAGTGTTTTTCTCATTCAACTATTTAGTGGAAAATAGAATATCTATTTTTTATAGATTCAGGATATTCAGTGGTATTGAGGCAGATTCCCCTACTGGGCGCCATAAGAGGCCTGAGGAGCTTTTATTTCGGCTACATAGCCTTCCTTATTCCCCTGTTCCTGAAACAGGTTGGTTTCTCCGTTGTTGAAATTGGAATTTATGCCCTTGTTGCAACCATTGCAAGTTCCGGCCTGGTTCTGCTGTCAGGTTTCATGGGAGATCTTTACAGCAAGAAGAAGACACTGCTCATAATGTCTGGCCTGCCGGCCTTTATATTCGTCACATTCCTTCTCACACATAATTTTGTCCTGCTGTTTCTCACTTCCGTCCTTGGAATAACCTTCAGTGCAATAGGCGGCGGTGCTGGCGGTGGCCCGGTTGCGCCAATACTGACCGCATTTGTGGCTGACAAGGTCTCATCAGCATCCAGAACCTGGATTTACTCGGCCCTGATGCTTGTCTCCATAATATCTGCCATTGCAGGCAGTTCAACATCTGCCGTGTTTGAAAAATATGTCTCAGACTATTATACGGATCTTTTTGCAATAGCCCTCATCCTGAATATTGCATCACTGTTCCTCACGCTTCTTCTGGAGGATACGAAGATCAAGAGGGTCAAGGGTAAGAAGACCCAGATAATGCCGAAAAATTCAGGCCGGAATATCGCGAAAATAGGGCTATCAGGAGCAATGGGCAGCGTGGGCCTGGGGGTGATTACGCCAATAATATCACTTTGGTTCCACCAGATAGGCGTGCCCACATATGTGATTTCCATAATATTCACGGCATCATATGTGGCATCAGGGGTTGGTGTCTTATTTGCATCCACCGTGGAAAGATGGCTGGGCGCAATATATGCAATCGGGATTTTTCGCGGGCTGGGTTCAGGCCTCTTCATTCTTATGCCATTTGTCCCTCCCATGGTGGCAGGAGCCATATACGCTATCCGGACAGGCCTTTACCAGCTTGCGCTTCCAATCAGGCAGAATTTCCAGATGACAATCCTGGACCCGGGGGAGAGAGCAAGGGGAAACAGCCTTACGGGAATAGCAAGGCGTCTTCCATATGGAGTATCAACAACCTTTGGCAGTTTTCTCCTGTCTGCAGGGGCCATAGTTTTCATGTTCTCGTTCGCCGGCATTGTGTCACTCTTCGATCCTATTCTCTACGTCTACTTCTTCAGGAAATATAAAAAAGAAAATGTTGTTGAGACGGCTACCTGATGCCGCTCAATCCCTGTTCTTTGCCAGGTAGTAAGCTATGACGAATGGCACGGCCATCCACAGTATTCCTGCAATGATGAGGAACGGCGCTATGATTCCAAATGCCGAGGGATCAATGGTGGAAGATGATATTACGCCGAACTTATCTGTGAACATGGTTTGCACCAGCATGGAATAGCCTGCAGGGCTGGCATAGTCAAATCCCACACTTGCACTCACGTAGGCAGTGCTGCTTGTGGATATTTTCAGTGCGGCCAGTATGGCTATAGGTATTATGCTCCAGAACAGGTCCAGAACCACAAAGAGGGCAATGGCTGCACCCAGGACAGCACCCTGTGACTTTGCAATATGCGAAAACATATAGACAAGTGCCAGGAATGAGATTCCCTCAACCACGTAAGTCCAAACAAAGTAAAGGCTGAAGGTTGTGGACAGGTACATTCCAAAGTAGTGATGTATTATGAGGTCCGAGAAAATCATTGAAAGACCAACGGCAATCACGATTGACACAGAGTTAGAAAGGAATCTGGATGTTATGAGGCCTCCTCTTGTCACTGGTCTTTTAAGTACAGACTCCAGAACTCCGTTTGTCCTGTCCTTGCCGTATGTCAGGTACGCGGCGAAAACAGCCAGTATGGGTATCAGGAAACCCAGTATCTCAGATGTTCCGGCATAAACAAGCGATTGAAGTGTGCTCTGCGTCATTGGAGTATAGTCCGTCAGAGGAATCCCTCTTGACTGGGAAGGATATGCAAACAGAAAAGATCCTGTACTGTTTGTTACAGCCAAACCGTATCTGTCTGTGCTGTTTACCCCTTTCACGGCTGGAAAGATATTCAAAACAGTGAAGCCGGATACACTCTGCTTGTATGAGTAGTTGGTAAGAATTTTGGATGCAGGGAGGCTGATATTGTAAATATACACATTAAGGGAAGGCGATGCTGAGCCATTGGGTCCAACATAGAAAAGCAGAATGCCGAACCTTGTAGTATTAGAATGGTCAACTATGCCCGGCAAAACCTGTAAACCAGACCACTTAAATGAGGGTCCGAATGAGAAGTTGCTGGCTGGCCCCTCAGTGGACCTTCGGAAAACAGTGTAGGAATAACTCACATCAATGGTTCCACGGCTGGCAGTTCCGGTCGGAATGGTAGAATTGGCAAAACCGTTTGAGGCAGACGTGGCATTATATACAATACCATTGTAATCGTAACTGACCTTTATGCCGGAAACAGGGTTACCGTATGCGTCATGGGCATATCCAACCACCGTGATGTTTGATCCTCCCATGTAAAATCCAGTGCTGAGCTGGGGAGCTGATGATACTGGGGAGGGAGAATATGTCGATCCCGCTTCGTAAGCCAGCAGGGATGAGAGTCCCACAATGGCTATTATCATTATTATGACAAACTTGCTGGTAAGTGTTCTCCTGATCTCGTAAACTATTGGTCTCATGCCTTCTCACCTATGATGCTGAAGAAATACTCCTCGAGGCTTTCTCCAGATGTCTCAAATTTTCTCAGGCTGTATCCGGATGCAACTATTCTGGAAGCAATTTCCGGAACCCTCTTCACGTCAATTGACAGTTCGGAGATTGTTACGTCGCTGCCAGACACCATGACATGTCCGAAATCCGAAAGAATGGATTTCAGCTTCTCGTCCGGGTTGTCAACACTGATTCTTACGACGACTTTGCCCAGATTCCTCAACTCGTCTCTTGTAAGAACCTTCAGGAGTTTGCCGTGGCTGATGATTGCCACCTTGTCCGCTATGTTCTCGACCTCGCTCAGTATGTGGGATGACAGCATTACTGCCTTACCCCTCTTTTTGAGAGACAGTATGAGATTTCTGACAAATACAACCCCTTCAGGGTCAAGGCCGTTCAGCGTCTCATCAAACAGAAAATTCCTTGGGTCTCCCAGAAGGGTTTCGGCTATGGCAAACCTCTTCTTCATTCCCTGGGAATAGTTCCGGAGTTTCCTGTCTGTATAGGGCTTCAGCCCAACCTCATCCAGGAGGGAAAGGATCTGCTCTTCCTCAGTGCTCCTGTCAATGTCATAAAAGCCAGCATAATACTTCATCAGTGTCACAGGATTTGCATTCAGCTCGAAATTTGGGAATTCCGGGACCCAACCCACATTGGCCGATGCTTTGACCTTTTCCTTTACTATGTCGAAACCGTCCACCTTGATGGTTCCAGCAGTGGGAAGTATTATGCCGGATATCATGCGGATAGTTGACGTTTTACCTGCTCCATTGAGCCCCACCAGTCCAAGTATCTCACCGTCATTTATCTGCAGGGTAAGATCACTTACAGCTGGAGGGTCTTTCCTGGAGTAGACCTTGGTTAAACCTTCTATTGTAATCATTGTGTTATGGCACCACCAGTTACTTCGTTTTCCGATATCGGAGTATAATATATAACAGTAGTGGAACAGAATCACACATTTATCTGCTCTTGGTTCGTCCACTGCTTCTGTTTCTCAGGTCGAGAGCAAAGGATACAGCAAGGCCGGCAATAACCGTGAAAACACCATAAAGTGCATCCGTATGGGAGAGCATTATCAGCGAAAAAATCGTAAATACGATGCCGAAAATGACAAGAATCAGTGAGGCGATCATTCCTCCTCTATAGAGCCTTGGATTCTTTATATCAATATGAGTCTGGTAAATGGAAGTCCTGCCGCAGTTGGGGCATTTTGCCCGGAAGAACTGGCTTATCTTCAGGGAAGTAAGGGAATACGAAACACTGTAATAGTAGTCAAATTCATGTCCGCACTTTGGGCATTTCAGGTGTTCCTCAGGCACAGCCATCAAATCCCGGCAGGCATAAAATCTTTTCCAGCAGGCATCACGTTCCAGCTGGCTGCGATCTCTTCAGGGGATTGGGGATTCTCACAAATCCGAACCACAGCAGGAAGATGCCGATGAATTCCGCAAGATAGAGGAAACTGGGAAAACCTGTGATATAAAGAGTTCCTGCCACTGATACCACAATCACGCCCACAATGATTGATATCATGCTGGGATTGTGTGTTTTTCTGAAATCAAGGGCGGCCTTCACCAGTATGATAACGGCAGCCGGGAAGGTTATGAGTGAGGACGCTACCGTAACCAGTATTGGCAAAGGGCCAAAGAACACATGAGATATGATCATCTTTCCAAGTGTTCCGGAGGCAAGTGTGTAAATGAGGAATATGCTTGTTATGAGGACATATACGCTGTATATCATTGTATTCCTTCCACTTCGTGCGAGAGATACCGATCCCAAGGCAAGAAGCTCCACTATTGCAGCAACAAGAAACAGATAGGACTTCAGAAGCAATGCGGGATAATAGCCAATGGCAAATATGATCTCCAGAAGTACAGAGAGGGTGAATACTGCCATGCCGCTGAACCAGAATTGCAGGCTCCTGCTCTTTACCTTTGCCGCCTTCAGGCCCATGACCACTGTGAGGCCCAGTGAAAGGATGAAGACAACCGATGTCAGGGAAACAGTGAACGCAAAACTCATGAGAAAACTCATTGTTACCAGATCATACCGCTAATCCCAAATTGATATTTGTCATTTTGGCAGTTTCATTCCACTGCCTCAAAGAGTTCAAGAATCTGCTGGCTGTCGGCCTCCCGTGGATTTGTGATTATGCCTGTGGACTCCTCTGCCAGCCCAACCATTCCACTGAGTCTCAGGTCGTACTCATCCCTGTCGATGCCGGTTGCTTTCAGGTCAAGGGGTTGCCCTATTTCCCGGAAGAATCTGCGGATGGTCTCTCCAAGGTTTTCTCCCCGGTACTTTTCGGGGAAGCACTGCCTGAGTATCTCATAGCTTTCAACAGAATAATCCTGATTGAAATCCACAACGTATGGGAGATAAAGCCCTACAGACATGCCATGGGCGATCCTGAAATGCGCCCCCAGGGAATGGCCCATTGCATGTGCAAGTCCAATCTGGGAGTTGGAAAATGACAGGCCGGCCATGGATGCGCCAATGTGAACCAGTTCCCTGGACTTCATGTTCCCATCCCTGAGAACCGCGGGAAGGTTGTGTGTTATGAGCCTGAGGGCCTTTTCCGCCATGGCCTCGGAATATGGGTTTTTCCACTGGCTGCTGTGACCCTCCACGGCATGGGTTATGGCATCCACGGCTGTGTTCCTTGTGATTGATTGTGGGAGGTTCCTTACCAGCACCGGATCAAGTATGGCATAGTCTGCAATAATCTCAGGGGATGCCAGCTCGTTCTTGCGTCCATGATCTCTGTCGCTGAGAACAGCAGCCCATGTGCATTCCGATCCAGTTCCGCTTGTGGTGGGGACAAGTATGAGCCGGGACTTTTTCCTGAGTCCAAGATGGACCAGCGGTGTTATGTCAAAAAGATCAAGATCGGGCCTTTCATACATTACAAACAGGGCCTTTGCAGCATCCATTGACGATCCTCCCCCTATGCCGATTATAAGGTCGGGGGCAAAGTCCATCACCTGTTTCGAGCGATCTGTGACATCGGATATGGTTGGTTCCTCCGGGATGTTATCAATTACAAGATTCTTCGATCCGGATGGCAGGTTTGAATGCAGTATGCTGAGAAGTCCGGCTTTCGCTATGTTCCTGTCGGTAACTATTAGGATTCTTTCATAGGGAAGTTCCGAGAGGAATGATAGTGCATCCTCACCATACACTATACTGGGCGACCGGAAGTACCACATGGGTCAGAACTCCGTTGATACCTGGGATGCTGTGCTCACCATTTCCTTGGCTGCCTTGGTGAACCTCATTATCTTCATCATTGATCCGTCAAGCTTGAATTTCCCGGTGAGAACGCCCTGGATGGGGTCAATCTCCCTGTTGATGAGCCTTTTCCAGTTCCCGTATTTGCCTATGTAGCTGAATTCGGATTTAGGAATGTCGGCGGCTGACATTGAGAATTTGTAGTCCCTGCATTTCCCGTGAAAGAGATCAAGATATAGGTATGCTGTATCCTTGAAGTCTCCATCCGGCTGGATTACGAAGGTGATGGCGCCTTCCCACTGTTTTCCAGCGTCCTGGTATGATTCGTTGCTGTTCAGCTTCTCCACATATTCCTTTGCCCATTCATTGCTTGGAAATTTTGACATGATGAAAATAACGGAACTGAGTAAATAAACATTTCACAGATTATTCTGCTGAGGTAGGAAAAATACTTCAAAATCAGATGAGTTTCTGTGCCTGTGAAAAGGTCCGGTTGAACAGGTTTATCATCATTCATTGCATATAACACTATATGTCTGAAAGAATTGCCGTAATCGGCGGAGGCATAACAGGCTTATTCAGTGCAATGTATCTGGCTCAGGCAGGATTCGAAACCAGTCTTTTTGAAAAGGGGGAACTGGCATCGGAAACATCGGACAAATTTCACGGGATGATCCACAGTGGCGCGAGGTACGCCGTGAATGATATGGTTTCGGCCCGCGAGTGCATATCTGAAAACAGGATACTTTCAGGAATAGCATCTTCATTCATTGACAGCTCAGACGGATATTTCATTGCCATGACTGATCAGGAGGCAGAGTTTGGGGAAAGGCTGGAATCAGGATGCCATGCAGCAGGGATACCGTGCACAGAGGAAGATGTTGATGAATTCCTCTCAATGGAACCGCATGTAAACAGGGATCTGAAGAGGGTCATGAAGGTTCCAGACAAGGTGGTGCACGCGTTTGATTTTGCAGCGGCAGTTGCAGCCGAAGCCAGAATGCTGGGTGCAACCATCGCAACAAACACAGAAGTGACAAGGATCATTGCAGATGAGAACACTGTAACCGGGCTGGAACTGTCCTTAAATGGAGCAAAAAGCCGGGAAAAATTCGATCTGGTAGTAAATGCTGCCGGACCGTTCACCTGGAACATTCTCCGGGAAAGCAAGATTCCATCACCCGAGATTATGCCTTCACTGGGTTCCATGCTTGTCTATGACGGTAGGGTCACCAACTCCGTTCTGAACAGGATGCGCATGCCATCGGACGGGGATATAATAGTGCCATATGGTTCATCCTCAATTCTTGGCACAATGGCAACTGTGGTGGAGGATGCCAGCAGTTATACAGTGGATCAGGAGGAGATTGATTCCCTGCAGGAGGAGGGAAACAGGATGGTGCCATCCCTAGAGAAGATACCCCTGAAGCGCGTTTATTCATCCGTACGGCCTCTTATCTCAGACGGATCCGGCGATCCCCGCAGTGCATCAAGAAGCTTTGATATATTTGACCACTCCAGAGACGGCTACTCGGGATTGCTGACCATCACTGGGGGCAAATACACCACTGGCCGGATAATAGGCCAGGAAACTGCCAGGAAGGTATGCGAAGTATTCGGGTCAAAATTCAACCCCAGAAATCCTGAACTGGATACGTCATTTCAGAGGTTCCGGGATTCCGGGATGATGTTACATGCTGATATCTATGACATGGTTGAATCCAGGTCAGGAACAATGGATGCAGAGAGACTCATCCCGGGAATGGCACTTGCTGTGATGGCATCAATCAGCAACAGGAGAAATGTGAAGTGATGCAGCTTGGACTTTGAAGGCAATTTTTACAGTTCACTCTCCGCCGGAGAAACCACTGCATACCTGTCAGATTTCAGGAAGGTTTCCGCATGCCTACCGGGCGTAGAATCCGTGGAAATGCAGGGGAACCAGTACGTCACAAAGATAAGGTTTGATGTCAGTGAGATGGGGCATTCTTACATATCAACGCTCAGCGGAAGAATAAAGGCTCATTATGAGAACTCTGACAGTCATCACGTGGTGATTTCGGCATCGGGAAGAGTTGCCGGTGCGTCCCTTAAAATTCTTCTGGACATATCCGTCAGTGAATCAGAGGAGAAAACCATTGCATACTGGAAAGCATCAGTGGATTTCGGCATTCTCATGAAGGTCATGGGGGAAAAGAACATTGCATCAATTGCCGAGGTGAATATCAGCAGAATAATGTCCTGCATTGGCAGGGCAATAAATCCAATCTAGCAGTTCATTCCCACCCCCAACGGCAGAGAAAACTCATCCGGAGAATATTTCAATCTCAATTTTCATACGCTTTTCGAAGTCGTCCAGGAGCTTCTGCATGCTTGCCTTCAGGGCATCGATCCTCCCTTCAACCATCTTTCGTATTTCTCCAAAATCGCTGGGATAGTACCTTGAAATCCGTCCTCCACGGTCAAGGCTATCCATCTCCCTGTAAATGAGGCCCACAGAAGAAAGTTTCTGGAGGCACCGAAAAACTGTGCTCCTGTCTCTGCCCATCCTTACAGACAGATCATCGAGAGTTATCCCAGGCCTCGCAGCCACGGTGTAGAACAGCCTTGATTCAAGCTCGTTGAGATCATAGAAGCAGCAGAGAAGGTCGGAACATCTTGCTGAAGATTTTGTGAGGGACATCAGTGACGCCATGCATGGATATCACGAGGTGGTATATCGATATTGTGCATAAATGCCAATATCGAGAAATTCTTAAATACGTGAAAACAATACAATGGCAAGGCTTTTCCGGAGAAATTGCCGGAGAGACAGAAATGGTGATTGTATGGATACTGACAACATAGATCAGATAAGGGAGAAAATGCTTAGAGAGATGATGACACCAAATAATTCAAATGGAAATAAGGCACCTGTCAACACAAAGCCAATTGAACTCAATGATCGCACCTTTACGGGCGAGGTTGCCAAGCACGACCTTATGGTGGTGGATTTCTGGGCACCATGGTGTGGGCCATGCCAGTACGTCTCCCCCATAGTGGAGGAACTGGCAAGAGATTATGCAGGAAAAGTTGCGTTCGGCAAGCTTAACGTGGATGACAACCCCATGGTTTCCACACAGTTCAGGGTGATGAGCATACCAACAATCATGTTCTTCAAGAAGGGCAGACTTGTGGATATGCAGATCGGTGCTGTTCCGAAGCAGTTCCTGGACCAGAAGATAAAGAAACACATGGCCCAGTGAATTCCTGGGGTCCTGGATTATGCCTGAGAACAATTATGACATCATAGTCATCGGTGCAGCTTCGGCTGGGTTAACAGCTGCGCTGTACCTTGCGAGGCAGTCGCTCAACGTGCTTGTTATATCCAAGGATATCGGCGGGCAGGCTCTGCTTACAGATGATATACAGAATTATCCGGGGTTCATGAAGATCGGCGGCTTTGATCTCATGAACAAATTCCAGGAGCAGGCGGCCTCCTATGGCGCCAGGTTCGAATATGATGAGGTACGCGAGGCCGTGAAGCTTCCAGATGGGAATTTCAAGGTTTCAACTACCCTTGGCAGCTTTACTGCCACTTCACTGATTCTTGCATTCGGAAAAACTCCCAGGAATCTGGATGTTCCCGGAGAGGAGGAGTTCAGGGGGCGCGGCGTTTCCTATTGCGCCGTCTGCGATGGCCCACTTTTCAGGAACTCTGAGATCGGTGTTGTGGGTTCTGGAGATCATGTACTTCAGGCAGCGTCATACCTTTCGAGCCTTGCCTCCCGGCTTCATGTTGTGTACAGGGGCTCCAGGGTACCACAGGATGATGAACTTTACATCCAGCTCAAGGAAATGCCCAATGTGGAATTCCACATGAATTCCACCGTCAGCAGAATCAAGGGCGACATTGCTGTTGATTCAATAGAGGTAACGCCCATCAACGGCGGGACCTCCAGGGATATCAAGGTCAGAGGCATCTTCGTGGAAATGGGTTACGTTGCAAGAACTGATTTCATCAAGGACCTGGTGAAGCTGAACAGCAATAAGGAGGTAGTGACGGACAAGCTTGGCAAGACCTCTACTGAAGGAGTTTTCGCAGCGGGAGACGTTACCGATGTACCTTACAAGCAGGCGGTAATTTCCGCTGGCCAGGGTGCAACTGCTGCCCTCTCGGCTTTCAACTACATACAATCAAAGCGGGGGAAAATGGCCGTTGCAAACGATTGGAAGAACGTCAAGCCACGGGTTCCGGAATCAAAGGTTCCCTGATCAGTGATGTTTCTCCTGCGAAATTTCTGGTCTTCGCAAAAGTCTATTTAACATCCTTTATTATTTCATTTATACTTTGGAAGTTGACGGAGATTCAGGATTGAATACTGATCATGATTCTGATGTAATGGACGTTTCCCCGGAGACGCGCAGCCTCCCTTCAGGAACGATGCCCACAAGAAGCCTTGGGGCTGGAAAACCTGATGAAGGTGAGGCAATTGGCGCAAGAGAACTTCGTATTGTTTCAGCTGTGGAAAATTCATTCACGTCACACGGGAAGTACCATATTCATGTCATAAAGAGCAGGGATATCTCCAATGCAAGATCTTTCTATTCAAAGGTGGCAAGAATCCTGAAGCTGCACGGGTATACAGTTAGGGCTCTGACTCCGGCCGATCTATCTGCACCAGTCCTATCCGGATACAATGAAAAGACCACTGTTCTTGTGATGGCGGAGGACCTCTTCCGTGGCGGCACTGATGGGGTATCGTCATTTTCGTTTCCATCAATTTTCAGTTCCCCGTCACTTGCTGGCCTCAGCCACCTGAACGTCATCCTTCTGGTGAGTGACGCATTCTACGAAACAATATCACCGGAAGTGGGCCGGATGATGTCCGAGGCAAACTCAAGTGCTGTTAATGCCACAGCCAGGAAACACCATACCAGCAACCTGAACTATGCTGCCCTTGGAATTCTCATGATTTCTGTATCGTTCCTGCTGGGTGCGCTGTCAAATTTTCTGCCATTCTACATCCTGCCGGCACTGTACTGGGGCGATTTTGTTCTCATCGCAGAAGTGATGATGGTGCTTTTCACTGTCCTCGGCATCGCTTTCATGGCACTGTCGCTTGGCAGAGCTGACCAGCCCGGGCAGAAAGGGACAGTCATTGCCCTGATATTCTTCATATTCCTTTTCGGGTTTGCAATTTTTGGAAGCAATTCCCTCGCGTTCAAGGAACTTGTGGACAGGAATCATTTCCTGCTGTTCATCCTATCACTGTTGTTCCTGGGCATGTTCATCGCCAAGTTCCCGCTGATGATTGCCCCATCGGGTAGCCGTGCAGGGTATGCTCTGTCCATTGCCGGCGGCCTTATACTTAGCGGATTCATACTGTTCAATACCTCACTCATTACCTATTTTATTCCGGGCGGAGCCGCTCTGGTCTATCATAATATCCTTCAGGCTATACGGACCATAGGAACAGGCATAGGTACAATCCTGCTTTCTTCAGGATTTCCTGCGTACGGATACATATCACTCAATCCCATACATATAGGCATTCTCAATCCTGTGGAATATATCCCATTTGCCGGTAACATCCTCATATTCGCCGGATATCTATTTTCATACCGCAGGATCAGACGATCGGTATCACACAAGTCTCAGACGGCATCTCCACGTTGATGCTTCACAATCCTGTTTCCTGGAATGTTTCCACGCTTTGGATCAGAGCAGCTGACTTCAGCAGTGTGGAAATTCCATAAAATATCCTGCTGCAGCAAATTCCCGATGCAATTACGGAACAGCGACATTATTAAGGCACATCAGTGAAGTTCCTGTGGACTGTAAACATGCGCAGGAAAGCTGTCAAATTTTGTTTAAATATAAGAATCGCCATGTCATCATATGCGCACCAGACCAAATGCAATATCTTCAAAGGGCATCGTAGCTTCCTCAAGTCTCCAGGCCTCCATTATTGGCTCCAGGATTCTTGAAAGGGGCGGCAACGTTGTGGATGCCGCAATCGCTACAAGTGCTGCTCTTGCAGTTACACAGAACAACCTCTGCGGACTTGGCGGGGACATGTTTGCACTTGTCAGGGTCGAGGGGAAGGGAATCACCGATGTCAATGGCAGCGGGCCATCAGGATCACGAGCCACAATTGACCTGTATGAAAGCATGGGCATAAAAGATATGCCACAGAGGGGTGAGTATTCTGCTATCACTGTTCCGGGCCTTGTCCGGGGCTGGGAGGCAATCCACAGTAAATTCGGGTCAATGGAATTCAGGGACCTTATGCTGCCTGCAATAAAACTTGCAGCTGATGGTTTTCCGGTTACCCATAATTATTCGGCTTCCATTGCGGTTTCATCCCGTCATCTTGCAAAGTACAACTGGAAGGACCTCTTCATGCCGGATGGAAGAGTTCCGGAGCCAGGAGAGATGTTCAGGCAGAAGGATCTGGCATCCACACTTGGTGAGATAGCCTCGGACGGGCCGTCAGCGTTCTATGACGGGCACCTGCAGGAAAAGATCATTTCCGGGCTGGAAAAACATGAGACCCTCATTGACACGGAGGATTTCATCAAGCACAGAACAACCATAGGAAACCCTCTTTCAACGGACTTTGCCGGTACAAGGATATATGAAACCTCCCCAAACAGCCAGGGGGCAACAGTGCTTCTGTGGCTCAATATATTGAAGGAGATGCGGGAAGATCCAGAGAGGATAAGCATGGAGGACATGGTAAAGTCAGGCCTGATTGCATATGGAGAGAGGGCAAAGTGGATAACAGATCCGGCCTTCAGGGCAATTCCATCCGATTTTCTCTCACAATCATTTGCAAGGAGCGTTCTTGAGCGAGGTGCTGACATGCCTTCCGGTAAGGCTGTTTCAGACAGGGGTGACACCACGTACTTCACCGTTGCTGATGCGGCTGGGAATACCGTCTCAATGATACAGAGCAACTACATGGGATTTGGGTCAGGCATCGTTCCGGACGGAACAGGGTTTGTAATGCAGAACAGGGGTGCATATTTCACGTTGAACAGGGAACATCACAATGCGCTTGCTCCTGGAAAGCGAACTTTCCACACTCTGTGTGCCTCAATGGGTGAAAAGGACGGAAGACTCGCCTTCTCACTGGGAACAATGGGGGGAGACATACAGCCACAGATTCACGTTCAGATAATGAAGAGTATTCTGCTGGATCATATGGATATGCAGCTTGCCCTTGATACACCGAGGTGGGCTGTTCCATACACTATTTATGAAAATCCCTCCAGCATTATTTATGAACATTCTATGGACCAGGAAAAGGCCAATGCACTGAAAAGAATCATGGACACCCTCCCTGTAAATGGTCTGTCATCACAGTTTGGGCATGCGCAGGGAATCATGTCTGTGGGAGACGGCGTGATTATGGGCGGCGCTGATCCGAGGGGAGATGGTGTGGCAATACCGGTTCTCTGAGCGCATTGTCGGTGGACAGGACTTCTTTTTTATGGGGCTTTATTTTCAGACGGATGGCCGTGCGGATCATGAGGAATATGGCAATCACAGCAATGGCGAATCCCAGTTTCCTCTGACCCTTCTCAACGGGTGCCGGCTGCATTGCGCAGTCTAATGTTGGCGTTCTTCCACCTCCCTCATTTTCATTCCGGGCACATAAAGGCATGCAGGGTCTTCCGCAAATGGGTTTCCGGTATATGCCAGTGCTCTTGCCCGTGAACCACCGCACATTTCCCTGAATTCGCATCTTCCGCATCTGCCCTGAAGCTTCCCTGAGTTTCTGGGGTCAAGATAGTCCACACCCTCATTTATTATGTCCCTCAGGCTTGATCTCCTTATGCTACCAAGCTTTGCGGTAAACAGACCGGATGGATATACATCCCCATTGTATCCGATGAAAAGTGTCCCTCTGAAATGCCTGGGTGGAGGAGCAGCGCCTGACGATGGCCTGACATGATCCGGCATCCCTATGAGATCAATTGTGGCTTTCCTTAGTTTCTGGTAAAGGTCCGTGCCAACTGCTTCAGGTTGTATCTCCTGTATCTTCTTGATCACACGGAATACAGGCCCTTCAACTGTCCTGACATTGATCCCGTAATCCCTGAGATCGGCAAGCCACCTGTTAACCTGCATATACTCATCCGGAGATACATCTTCGACCTTTATCCCCCTGCCTGTCTTTATAAGGAAGAACACTTCCCACGTGGTTATTCCAACATCCCTCAGGATGGAAACAAGGTTGGGAAGCTCCATGATATTTCTCTTGATGACCGTTGTGTTGACCTGGGCGTTAATCCCCATCCTCTTAGCCTCAATGATGAGATTCAGAGTGAGATCAAAGCTCCCGGGAATTCTTCTCAGCCAGTCGTGTGTGCCTTCATCAATTCCATCAAGGCTTAAGGACATTGATCGGACTCCGTGGGACCTCAGAAACTCCATGAAGTCGCCGGTAAGGAGGGGAGATCCTGCTGGACTGGCAGAAAATGGGAGGCCGATGCTGCTGGCATGGGATATTATCTCCCTGATATCTTTCCTGAGAAGAAAGTCACCGCCTGTTATTACCACCTCAGGAGGGCTATCGGACAGCCCCCTGATCTGATCCAGTGTATCCTTGAGTTCTGCCGTTGTAAGTTCGTCTGGAAGAGGTTCACTCTGTGATTCGGCCCTGCAGTGCCGGCACGAATACTCGCACGCCTTTGTGGTCTCAATGAACACCAGGGATGGAACATATGGGCCTACATTATTTTGCATTATCTAAAATTGAAGGAACAAACGTATTAAGCTCTTGATCCTAACATATTAAGCTAACCATGAGGTAACCGTCAATTTATCCTGAGATGGCTGTAAACTTTTCAGATTCCAGGATGATGCAGAAGCAATCGGTCCTGTTCCATATATTCCTCCCTTCTGTGATGGACTGTCAAAACTCAGCGGAAAGGTTGAAATGTGTTGTGATATACCCACTGGATGGGTATAGACTGCGAATCCCTTGGAACCATGATCGTGTACCTGAAGGAAGGCGGGACTGTTGAAATTGACCATGAGAAAACAGTTGAGGCTTGCAAACTGGCCATGGAACAGGGGAAAAGCATGGACGAGGTAATCAGGGAAACCCTTTATCCTGGCATAAAACTGATGAGATTGAGGTTCTGACAGGAATTCAATCTGCCGGTTTCAGTCATGATTATATCATAATTCTGCTTTATCCATGTATGGATGATGCCGTGCAGACACTGCTTCAGAAAAGAAACAGCAGGGAAGGCACTCAGGAGGCATTCTCCGGCATCAGTTTCATAACAACTGCAATGGAAGTCACAAATCGAACCGTGAAGTCTGTTGAGAGCATAAATTTCATAGGAGATGAGCTCGGACGTGATTATGAGATTGTAATGGCATGTCCGCACCAGCGTGGTGTTTCAGATACAATTCTAAGATCAATGAGGAAGACATTCCACAACCTGATGGTAATAAGGATTGATGGTGAATCATATGGAAAAGGAAAAGATACTGCCTTCAGATCAAGCACAGGGAAATTCATTGTTCCATTCCACAGCAACCTTGTTTACCCGGTGGAGTACGCAGACATACTTCACTCATTTCTTGAATTCAGCCTGAAGCGGCTTTACTTCTCGGAGCTCTCGCTGGTTCACAGGGATCTTATCAATGAAGTGGGAGGGTGGCGCCACCTCTCCAACGGGGAAGATGTTGACCTCTTCTCAAGGTTGGCAGTGAATTTTGGCATTCTGGCCTGCCCTACAAACCTGATGTGGAAGGACAACATCACCATAAAGGAGATTCTTGGCATGAGATACCCTTCGCCTTCCTCAAGAGGCCAGAATCTGGCTATGATCAGGGACCTCATCATTGCGTGCAATCTTTCCCTGCGCGAGATCCTCGATCTGTCTCGAATCAGAAGGAGTCTGGAAGGCACAAAGGGCAGCTTTCTTATGTTTGCTGCTTATATGGCTTCCAGGCTCTCCAGCATAAAACCGGTGGCATACAACCGCAATAATCTTGTTGTGGTAATGGAATCCGTCCTGGAATCACTCATCCTCAGGGAATATCTCAAGATTCCTGAGATGGAAGATCGCGTTTTCCTGCAGATAGACCGAACGCACATCGAGTTCCTTACTGAGCATAGCAAGATGTTTCGGGAAATGAAGGCATCCCTTGACTATTTTTTGAGGGACCAGATATGAGTAATTTCACTCCATGCAGACACAGGGGCGTTCAGAGGTAAAACTTTTTCCCATGGATAGGCAGAGTTATGTATCTTGGCGATTTTATAACCTCCAATCCTTCAGATCGGAAGGTTAGCCATAGATTTCAGACGAGTATTACGCTTCAAACCCTTTGTGACAGGATCAGGAGTGGGAATTTCGTGCAATTATTAAATTTGACAGTTGCCTGATTTTTCTCATCACAATGTGCATATCACGTTCAGTTCACAGTTCTGAAATTTGCCATGAATTTTCAATCATGCTGGAAAATGCAACAATAAGCTCTCACACGAGAGCAACTTCTGTTACTTGCTGACCATTCCATAAAAAAATATGAACAGGCCAACCACCACAGGGATGAGGAAGTTCAGACGATGATCGCGATACTGAAAAAGAATTGCACCAATAGCTGCCAGGACAATCCCCCCTACCATGAAACGGATTTTCATAATTCTACATCCTAGAGTTTTCCTGCTGGTAGCGAATTAATCTTATGATTCACTAATTCAGCAGTTTATTCGTAAGATGAGAATGGTTGGAATTTAAATAGTTTTTGTCTGCAGAG
>DAJC01000026.1 GCA_002498845.1 Thermoplasmatales archaeon UBA509
TCCTCCATGAGCACCATGTCGGAGACGCCTGCAAGTATCAGTCCGTACGAGAACGGGCTGGTCTCCTGCCGGTAGTCCAGTATTGAGTAATGCTTTCCTTCTATGACATCCTTAACATATTTCTGGGCCCGTGGAACATCCATCATGTCGTTCATGATCTCATGAAATGTTTCCTTAATTACAGGAAAATTCCTCATTTCTTCCAGGGTCTTGAGCAGCTTGTCACTTCTGAGCTGCTGCCTGGCAACCGAGATATCGTATCCCTTGTATTTCCTGAGCACCATGAGGGATCGCGCTGCGCAGTGCCTGAACCGCTGCTTGAACACCTCCGTGTTTGAGAGGCTGCGCCTTACAAGTTCCGGGAAGTCCTGGTCCTTCAGCAGCAGGATTGCCTCCCTTATGGGTATTTTCTTTTCGTAGGTAAGCATGAAGCCGTCATCTGTTACGGTTATCCTGGTGTTGACAGAATAGTGGTTGGAAATGACAAGTGCGAATGCCCTGGAGATTGCATCATTGACTCTCCTGCCCAGCGGTATGTGAAAGATCATGTTATAGAGGCCGGCGTTGTCCTTGTAACCCTCTATGAGAAGATGCGTATCTGTGGGAATGCCAAACTTGCTCTGGGTCTTGAGGTAGGATATGAGGCTCTGGGCGCCATATTCGTCCACATGATAATTCTCAACCAGCCATGTCCGGATATCCTCACCGCTGTTGATCTTTGCAATGGCTGTTTTCCTGAACTCCCCAATGAGGACACCGAGATCATAGCTCCTTGGCAGCATTTCGCCTGACCAGGATGGAACGGTTGGCCTCATTCCCGTGGCGTCCTTGACATATACCCTGTTCCGGCTGGACTTCATGTACATGTATGTCTTTGCGCCAAGAACAAATATATCTCCCTGCTTAAGGCGCTCCACGAACTTGTCGCTGAGCTGCCCGAGATTTCTGCCTTTTTCATTGATTACCTTGTAGTCGGCTTCATCCGGGATGGTTCCTACATTCATGAAGTAGATCATCCTGCTGCTCTTCTTCTTCCCGAAGGTGTTCTGCACATCATCGTACCATATCTTGGAATAGATGACATTGTCCTCTACCTTTCCGGAGAGGTAGTTTATGACTTCCATGAAGTCCTCTTTGTCCAGTGTGTGGAAGGAATATGAATTTCTTATGAGGCTGAAAGCCTCATCCACAGTCCATACCTTTTCCAGCGTCATTCCAACCACTGCCTGTGCCAGCACATCCAGGGAGTTTGTTGGAACAACGACCTTATCAATATCCCGATCGTATGCGGCCTTTGTCAGGACTGCACATTCCATGAGGTCATCCAGATCAAATACAAGGAAACGGCCCATTGAAAGATCATGAATGCCATGGCCCGATCGTCCTATGCGCTGCAGCCCCTTGGAAACGGATTTTGGGCTCCCTATCTGGACAACAAGGTCGATGTAGCCGATATCAATTCCCAGTTCAAGGGAGGTGGAGGTTATGACGCACTTGAGCTCCCCGTTCTTCAGCTTGTTCTCCACTTCTATCCTGGTTTCCTTACCCAGTGAAGAATGGTGCGCCTCTATGCTCTCTATCCCCCTTGCTTTCAGCCTCATTGCCACATGCTCTGTTCCGCTTCTGGTATTGGTGAACACAAGGGTTGTCTTGTGATCGTTAATCAGTTTCACAAGGGTGTCATACATCCTCTCATTGGCCACCTCATAACTGGTCTTGGTCAGATCGTTCACAGGCGTTATGGTTTTCAGATCAAGGAATTTCTTTGTGTCAACATCAATTATGGTAAAATCCCGTGGATTCTCGCCATCATAGCCGCAGAGATATGTGGCTATGAGATCAAGAGGAGCCTGCGTTGCCGACAGGCCAATCCTGACGAAGTCCTTGTTTGCTGCTGCCAGCCTCTCCAGGTTTACAGAGAGCAGTGCACCCCTCTTTGTGGCAGAAATTTCATGAATCTCATCGATAATGAGGTACCTGAGGTCCTGAAGCTTTTCCCTGAATTTTGGGGCAGACAGCGTCAGTGAGAATGATTCCGGCGTTGTTATGAGGATGTGGGGCGGTTTCCTGAGCATCTTCTGCCTTTCATTCTGAGGTGTATCTCCAGAGCGAACTGCCACCCTTATCCTTGGGAGCTTCATCCCTTCAGATTCCGCAAGATCGTAAATCTCTCCAAGCGGCGTGTTGAGGTTCTTGTTTATGTCATTGGCGAGAGCTTTCAGCGGGCTGATGTAAAGACAGTATATGCGGTCCTCTAGCTTTCCTTCCCTTGCAAGTGCGAACAGTTCGTTGATGACTGAAAGGAAACCCGTGAGTGTCTTCCCGGTTCCGGTTGGACTTGAGACAAGTACGTTCTTCCTGGCATGTATGAGAGGAATCGCTCTCTTCTGTGGATCAGTAAGACCGGTATATTTCTGGTTGAACCATTTTGAAATCAATGGATCCAGAAATGGAAGGTGATCCTCAACGTGAAACCTGTCAACTTCAGCCTGCTGCATGTTTTTTAACCTTGTACTGAGTTGTAATCGATATATAACATCTTCCATAATAGAATCCACTGGAAAACGCTATAAGTCCCGTTGCAATGTTCAGGGTTTAAGTAAGGCAGTTCAGGTATGCTGCCTGCCCGTAACAGTGTGGGAAGTCGAGTCATTCAGCAGTTTTCTTGCAAGATGCTCCAGCGTTGCATCCCTTTCCCTTGTTCCCCTTAGCACCTCCGAATAGAATTGTATGGCCCTGTCGTAATCTGCAACGTCCACCGGCTTGGGAACACCATCCTTTCCGCCTACCGCGAAGGAGAATTTCACAGGGTCCCTGAATGAAGGCTTCTCGCCGTATATAATCTCTGCCAGATAGGATAGTGCCCTGATTGTGGATTTGCCCATGCCCTTCATGAATGCAATGTCCTGGAAGCTTGATGGCTGGTACTCGTATATCTCCCGCATTTTTGCCCAGTTTATCCTGTAGTCCAGCCTGAGAACATCCTGCTGGTTCTGGAAATTATCAAGGGTCTTCTGGGGACCCTCAGTCAGTTTCATCCGGTATCTTAACGGATCTTCCCGTGCCATCTCCAGCATTGATCTTCTGTTCCCTTCACTGTTTCTTGTGGTGAGGTCCACGACTCTATCCATCTGGCGGGGAGCTGAAATGCCGTTTCTTCCATCGTTGAAGAAATCCAGGCCAGTTCTGCTTATCCAGTGGTATCGTCTTGCCATTCTCTGTTGCGGATTCATTCCCTGCTGGACAATGCTCCACTTCCCATGGGTGTCCAGAACCAGGAACTGCATGTAAAGATCAAAGCCATCTATGAGCAGGTTCTGGTCCACCCTTGCTATTCTCCTGGCATCCTCCATTATCCTGTGTATTTTTGATTCTGATAGTGCCCCTGTGGCAACTATTTCCATGGATTCAGCAGCCATCTCACCAAGATGCCTGCCCTTCCCGCCAAGAATAAAAACAGGGGAATCTTTCAGGCGGGAATAGTGCTCCTTTATGGCGCTGAGCGTGGCTGTAGTTGTTCCGCTTGAGTTCCAGTCAAAACCTATGGCCAGGGAAAGGGAATGAAACCAGAAGGGATCGGAGACCTTTTCAAGATATTCCTCCACTCCAAACCGTTCTATTATCAGATCTGAAATGAGTCCTCCAAGTTTCACCATCCTGCGGTAAAGATATTCAGGAGGATGTCCGTAATGGAGCGGAAGAATTGCAGAGCCTTTTCTTTCCAACACTCAGTCATGATGTCGGTAATTTTAACGTTTGCTGGAGTAAGGTTCTTTCACAATATCTGGGGAAAAAATGTGATTACAGAGAAATGACACAAAAAATGAGAAACGGGGATAATCAGTATATCCCGGAATTACTCTTTTTTCTCTTCCACTTTCTTCTTGGCGGGAGCCTTCTCTTTCTTGGCTCTTGGTTTTGATTCCTTTGGCTTCTGCTCCTGAGCCTTTGGTTCTTTCTTTATTTCGGTGTAACCGCATCTTCCGCAGGTGAAACGGTCGGCATGCTCAGCAAGGAATACACCGGGCCCGCATCTGGGGCAAAATCTTCTCTTCCTGACCAGCTTGGAATCCTCAAGGACATAAAGTTCACGCTTCATCACTGGCCCTCACCCTCTTTTGTTTTGAGCCCGTTCCTGATAAGCTCATAATCGGGCTCATAAAGCATTGCGCTTTCCTTATCCTTGTATATCTTGGAGTACCCCTTGACCTCATTTTTTCCTGTTTCCTGAAGGTTCCTCTCAACTATTACAAGATCCTTTGGTGATCCTGTATTCTTGGCAATAATTTCCCTGATCTTGTCTCTGCTGGGCGTAGGCTCATCCTTGAAAACAAGCCTGTACCTGACCTCCTTTCTGTGCAGGAGAATATTGTCATTCACGTTTTCTATCTTTAATTCTGGCATCTGATTTCCATCCTTTCAATTAGTGCTTTAACCTCATCCTTAATGGCTTCGTCCACCTTGATGCAGGCCATGCCCACATCTGGAACTCCGTAGGTTACCACTGTATTTATGTCTGAATAAAAAATTATTGGTATGACCGCAAGATCCTCCTCGCCATCCACCTCAATCCTTCCGCCATTCCCGGAAAGCATTCTCTCTATAAGGAGGAACATGTCATGGGTAATCACTCCAGGCGGGTTTCGGACATGCTCCGATCCGGCCTGGCTTCGGAATTCTCCCGGAAGATTTCTCTTGGTCCTCAGATCCACGACTTCCAGGAATGGATGTACTCCATTTCTGTGTAGAATATCTGTTGTCACGTCGCCCACTGAAATTATGCGGGATTTCGCTGACATTGCACGCACCTCGGAAGGTGTGCACAGTTTCCCGCTATAATTAGCTATGTTCTCCCTGAGATCGCTTCCCACGAGAAATTCATTGCCTGACCTTAATTGCATACGCACCAGGCTCTGTGATCCCTGCCCTTTCTGCGATTATGGAAAGCTTTGGTTCAGTCACTATGACGAATCCAAACCATTCTGTGGACGTCTTCTCTTCCCCGTGTATGGGGCAGTTCTTCTCAGTGGTGATAAGATGACATTTCTTGCATGCCCTGTAAACCTGCTTCATTTTCCTGCCTCAGTTCTCAATTTTCCTGGCGAGCCATTCCAGTTTGCCAAGTCCGCTCTGTTTCATGGTAAATCCAATTTTGCTGTCCTCAAGTGTTGAAGAATTGAGGTTCAGAGAAACGATTCTTACTCTTACCCGGTCTCCGGCCTTGATATCTCTTTTGGTTTCCTTACCGATAAATCTCTGGTTCGCCATATCCACATCTATTCTGTCGTCCATTATCTGGCTCTTATGCAGAAGCCCCTCGAATGGTCCAAACTTGATGAAAGCACCGAAGTTCTGGACGGAAACAACAATGCCTTCCACAATCTCCTGCATTTCTGGATAATATGCGAGTGCCTTGAATTTTATTGATTGATATACACCGCCATCTCCGTGCACTATGGTTCCTTCTCCCAGCCTTTCCACATTCATTATGGACACCACATAGCACTTCCCAAGCATCCTTGTATCGTCAGCCGGGTCCTTAAGATCGATGAGTTTCCCTTCAAGGGACCCTTTGGAAACATCCTTGACTGCTTCTCCGTAATCGAATCCCAGCTTCTCCGGTGGTATTCTGGCTATGTATTCATCTTCAATTATAATGTACATCCTTCACCTTCCCTGCTGAATGCCATTACCAGCAACTGCATCCATTCAAACTTACCAGGACGTGAGTCCAGGATTGTTGCGTTGCATATTGGACAGCCTGACAGCAGGCATACGTTGCTGTATAATGACGGGAATTATTAATGTTGTGATACTGAAAACCATAACAGCAATATATCCAGACCAGCAAACTAATAACATTCTATTCATTACTTTCACATTATGGAAGAGAGCAGATTGCCTGAAACGCACGAGATCCTGAAGAATACGGTAAGGGAATTCGTTTCCAAAAAAGTAGCTCCTGTTGCAGCAACAATGGATGAGCATGACGAATTCCCGGTGGAAATATTCAGAGAAATGGGAAAGATGGGCCTGCTTGGCATAACCATTCCAGAGGAATTCGGAGGTTCAGGGATGGATTATCTTGCACAGGCCATAGTTACTGAGGAAATAGCCTATGAATCAGCATCCCTTGCACTCTCATATGCGGCACACAGCAATCTCTGTCTTGACAACCTTTACAGAAACGGCAGCAGGGAAATAAGGGAGAAATTCGTCCCAAAACTCTGCTCCGGTGAATGGATCGGTTCCCTGGCAATGACAGAGCCGGGGTCTGGTTCGGATGCACTTGCAATGAAGTCGCAGGCGGTGAAGGAAAACGGCAGGTATTATCTCAGCGGTTCGAAAACCCTTATCACCAATGCGCCCTATTCCGATCTTTTTCTCACCTACGCCAGAACCGATGACGGGCATTCTGCGTTCGCTGTCCTGGCCACCGACACGGGTTTCTCCAGGGGTAACAAGTTCTCGAAGATGGGAATGCGCGGTTCTCCAACCGGAACAATCTTCTTTGACAGGATAGAGCTTGATCATTCCCGCATACTTGGAAAAATCGGAGACGGGAAGCATATAATGCTCAGCGGCCTCAACTCAGAGCGGATCATACTGGCATTTCTGTTTATTGGGGTGGCAAGAAAGGCACTGGACACTGCCCTGAAGTATTCCATGGAAAGGAAACAATCCGGCAGGCATCTTTATGAATTTCAGCTCATAGAGGAAAAATTAGCGTACATGTATGTGCGATACAGGACAAGCCGGCTAATTTCCCAGGATGCTCTGGTAAAGGTGGAGGCTGATCCGCTGGATTCACTTTCAGCAGCATCAGCAGTGCTGCATGCGTCGGAAAGCGCCGAATACATTGCACGGGAAGCTATCCAGATACATGGCGGATATGGGTATGTGAAGGACTTTGGTGTGGAACGACTTCTCCGTGATGCAATCCTCGGGCAGATAGGCGGTGGAACCACAGAAATAAGGAAACACCTGATTTCAACTGCGCTTGTTAAAAGCTATAAGAGGGATGGGGTAATACCGGAATGAAATATGAAGTGTATCGTCTGCGATAAGAATGAGGCAGTGGATCACGGGCAGTGCCTTGAATGCCTTAGCAAAGGTTTGCAGATTTCTGTAACCGGTTCAATAGACATAACAATATGCCCCAAGTGTGGCTCATACAAAATAGGAAACAGGTGGCACAGGTCAGCAATGAAGGCGAACCTTGCCTCAAAACTTGAGAAGCATATTTCCAGTGGTGAAACTGGAACAGAATTGAGAGTTGTTGCTGATTCCATTGATATTAAGAGGACCGAAGGCAGGATTGACTTCCTTGTGACAGCCGACTACAGGAATCTTGTGTCACAACCGCGCCACCTGAGCATACCCGGTAAGATTCTTCTGAACAGCTGCCCAACCTGCAACAAGATCACAGGGTCATATTACGAGGCTATAATCCAGATGAGGACCCTGGACGCTGAATATTCCCCAATCATCGACAGCGCAATGGACCTCATCGATCCTTTCCTGGTCAACATGGAGAGCAACTCAAACGATTCCTTTGTTTCAAAGATTGTCAGGCTCAAGGAAGGCCTAGATCTGTATATAGGCAAAAAGAATGATGCGCTTAAAATTTCAAAATTCTTACATGACAACTTCTTCTCGGAGATAAAGACCACAAAAAAACTTGCTGGCAGGAAGGAAGGAGAGGATTTCTACCGATACACATACCTTGTCAGGCTGATGAATCTTAAAGCAGGCACACTGATGTACCATAATGGGATTACGTACATTCTTGAAACAGCTACAGCAAATACCCTGAAATTAATCGATGCTTCATCGGAGAGAAGGGTGGATGTGCAGCAGAACGACTTCTATTCTGGGTCATACACGTACTCTAACGAAGTTGTCCCTCTCAGGAAATATATTGTCCTTGCAGCCGGAAACGACGAGACACAGATAATGGACAGCGTAACATTCACCACTCACTTTGTTAAGGGCAATTTCAGCGGAGAGATCAGTGCCTTCGATTATAATGGCAAATTTATAGTAAAAAGGAATTAGCGGCATCATTATTATTTCATCCTGTCATATCCATCGGCGTGGATTTATGAACATAAGATCTGAATGGGATCCGCTAAGGGAGGTCATGATGCACAGGCCAGGCACAGAGATCGATTATGCCATGCTGGCGCCAAAGGCGTTTCTCTTCGAAAGGCCATTCAAGTCACGGGTTGCGGTTCAGGAGCACGAGAATCTGGAACTGGTGCTGAAGGAGAACGGAGTAAGGGTGAGATTGCTCAGGAACACAGTTGTGGACGCTGCGGACCAGAATCCTGATTTTCGGCAGGAGCTGGAGCAGAAAGTTCTGGACACAGTAAGATTCTTTGGGAACCTGAACAGATCCGGGCAGGCAAAGGCAGAACTTGAAAGAAATATAAAATACCTGGATTCATCAACACTTTTCAATATTATAACACTTGAGCCGTCCATTGACCTGAAGGAGGACAGCGAACCTGGTAGTGAGTATCCTACGGTTTATTCCAACGTGCCTCTTGCAAACCTGTATTTCATGAGGGATCAGCAGGCCGTTGTTCCGGGAGGGGTAATCTTCGGGAAGATGAAGAGACTGCAGAGAATGAAGGAACCAGAGATCACGCAGTTCGTTATTTCCAGGGCCCTGAGGGAGAAGAACTCCATAACAATATCAGAGAACGGAGTCTTTGAAGGCGGGGATTTCATGCCAGCAGGGAAGTTCGCCCTCATTGGAACAGGATCAAGGACCAATCTGGACGGTGCCATGCAGGCAATAAGATCTGGTCTTCTGGACTTCGATGAGATTGCAGTGGTGAATAACCCACTCTATGATTTCATGGCTGGAAGCCCCAAAGACCCCATGGTGAACATGCACCTTGACACATACTTCAATCTGGCCGGAGATGGTGTTGCGGTTGGTGCTGGCGAACTAATGCGAAAGGCTGAACTGACAATCTATTCAGGAAGAGGGTCGGACCGGGGAACCGTGATGGGAAAGGATACCCTGTACAGTTACCTGAAAAAGAAAAGCTTCAGTCTGGTGGAACTGAGTCTGGCAGAGCAGCTTGGGTATTCCTCAAACTTTCTTACACTCCGGGACAGGAAAATTGTTGCAGTTAACGTTGCGACCGTGCTTGACAGGCTTCTCGGACAGCATGTATTTCCAGACTATGTGGAGCGGGAAGTACAAAAGGATCTGGAGAATAAGGGGAGAAATGACCTCTTTCCAAACAGCAAGGCTGTCAGGGATCATGGCATCGACCATGTGGAGGTTAAACTGAGTGAATTGACAGGTGGATACGGTGGAGCCCACTGCATGACCGCAGCGCTTTCACGCTGATCCCACCCATCACATCGAAACCTTTAATTCAAAATCAGCATTACGCTGACATCACGATAGATCACAGAAAATTTAGAGGGATTTAATGGCAAAGGATAGAAGTTCAAAGAAAGGAAAGGACAAATTCAAGGAGAAAAACTGGTACACCATAGTATCACCTGATTATTTCGGCGGAAAAGAGCTTACACTGAGTCTTGGCAACTCGCCTGAGAGCATGGTTGGCAGGAAGGTGGAAGTGCCGGTTTCAGATTTTACAGGGAATTTCAAAAGAGCCAACGCAAAGATGATATTCAAGATCCTTTCCTGCCAGGGAACAAAGTGTTCCACTGAATTCCTGGGTCACTCCCTTAGTGATGACTATATCAGAAGAATGGTCAGGCGCAGAAAAGAGAGAATAGATATTATTCATGAGGTCAATGCATCCGATAAGTCAAAGATGGTTCTCAAGGTGGTCATCGTCACAGACGGAAAACTCAATGCCTCCAAGAGAGTGGAAATCAGAAACTCCGTTCTATCCTTCCTTGATGAGAAATCCAGTGGTATGACATACGGAGATCTTGCCAAGTACGTTGTTGGCGACGACATATACAATGACATAATCAACGCGGCGAAAGATATATACCCTATCAGGAAGATTGAGCTCAGAAAGTCGGTACTTGTTACCCACGAGAACAGCGGAAATGCAGTTAATACCGAAGAGCCTGGAATAGAACAGGCATCCTGATTTTTTTATGCCGGGGTGGCTTAGCTGGAGGAGCGCCGGACTCATAAGAATGGAATGTTCTGAGAAATCCGGAGGTCTCGGGTTCGAACCCCGATCCCGGCATACCCCAAAAAGTTCAATGCTATATTGCTTCCACAATGGTTATCTTACCACTCTCATGCATCTTTCTGTCATTGAAGCTATTCTTAATGCGTTCGTTTGAAAGCTGAATAAAGGTGGATGTTCTTATGTCTTCGAGCTTACTTATATAGCCTGGAACAGCACTCACTTTGTTGCCCTATCATTATCTGATAAGGGAGTATTTGTGAAGGATAAAAATCGTATTCACTTAAAATATTAATCAAATCCTAACTGGATCGTAGAATTTTATTTAGTCATACAATTTTTTCAGTGATCGACCATTATTACTAAAACGGCTGTTCATTGTTCTTTTTCTGAAAAATTATTAAATAATCTCTTACCCTAAGGCCCCAAATTCCATTGAGTATAGGTGTGAGTGGTTCGCCGCGATGATTATAAGCCTCAACTTTACGAAGAGCCCTCATTTTAACATTTCCTGAATAACATTATCACGTTTTGATAATAGATCCGGAATCTCAAGTCAGAATTAGATCTTGAGTCATAGGTGTTAATACGTATGGAAACATGATCAAATTCCTGATTCTAGGCCCATTTATGTCATCAATTCCTTCCATAAGCCTAGGGAAAGGATTGGAAGATATTCCTTAAGCTAATATCTGCTGGCTATTTCAGGGGAGTAGGAAAGAACCAGCATTTCTTGAATCATGAACCAGAAAAAGGTTAATATGTTTTACACACAAATATATGTGTGTGAACTAGATGGGAAGCAAAAACATATCTATTTCTGATGAAGCCTACTTAAGGTTATCAGAGCTAAAGTTAAAAAACGAAAGTTTTACAGAACTCATTTATAGATTGACAAATAAAACAAATGTGCTTGATTTAAGGGACATCATAAGTGAAGATGAGGGAAAATCCTTAGAGGAAAATATTGGAGATTCGAGGAAACTAAGCAAGGAAAGAATAGATAATGATAGCTGATACTTCATTTCTTATAGACATAATGAAATCTGATAAAGAGGCTATAAAGAAAGCTGAGGAAATTGAAAATAAAGGAAGCACTATCGCAGTTACCTCGATTTCAATTTTTGAGTTGTTCGTTGGTGTGACCCTTAGCATTAAACAGGATCGGGAGAGAAATAAGATAAATCGAATACTCAAAGGCCTATCAATAATAAGTTTTGATGAGGATTCTGCAATAGAGGCTGGAAAGATCTTTGCACAAAAAAGAAAGAATGGATCAACAATAGAACCAGAAGATTCTATGATTGCAGGTATCTGTTCAAGAAGAAATGAGATCCTAGTCACTCGAAATATTAAGCATTTTAACGATATAGAAGGTTTGAGAGTAGAGAGTTAGTGACCTCCTACCCTATCTTTCGAAAGGGGCTTCCTGCTTCCACGGTTACCAGCGGAACCTCCACAGGCATGAATTCCCTCCGGCCCGGGGGCACTTTGCTCTCCATGCTCAGCCAATGGACTTTACGGACACAGGCACGCATGGAGCCACGCGTTATCCAACCTTCTTCCATTCTGTCTGCTGGTGAGCATCGTAATACTTCTAGAAAACATAAAAAAGTTTCACCTTCGTCCCTCCCTTTCGGAAGGGGGGATTTCCCGCTCAATTTCGTTAAATCCCGACCGGTCCATTTAA
>DAJC01000061.1 GCA_002498845.1 Thermoplasmatales archaeon UBA509
GATTATAGAAAAGGTCTATTGTATCTTTCTTTGATTCTTGAAAGTGCTGCCCTGTGGGGTTGATCCAGACGGTTCCACAGTGCATGTGCATCTTTGAAGCCTTCTGGAGTGAGGATGAAACCGTCTGAATCATTTACAAGACCCGATGCCACCAGTTCATTGAGATCGCTGTCCAACTCACGGGAAAATGGTCCATAATAATGAGGGATGAATTTATATCCTTCCACCTTTTGGAAAACTGTCTCCTTTAAGAGGAGAAACATTTCCTTCTGTAGATGAGTTTTGGACGTTATGCCCTCATTATCCCGCATTGTGGATCCCCTAGCATAAATAAGCAATTTAAGAAGATCCAATTTCTGCATACCTATGCATATAATCAACCTTTATAAGAACTTCTTCACAATCCCTGCTCCGGAAGAGACGGTTAAACAAGTTCCAGATAACGCTGAATCTAAATATTCGCATTATTAAAATGAATATATATACCTAAAAATTTAACTTAATAAATTGACTGATCGGAATTCGATTAGTGTTTTAAGGTGACTACTATGGATAAACCACTATCCTTTTTTCAATTAGAAGTTCTTTATATTTTTCTCCGCTCAAGCTACATTCAACAAACTCCTCTAGTTCTCTTTTATCAAGATGCAACTGATCTTTCATAAGACCCAATAGATGATCACTGTACTCATCTGTCCCATGACTTATCTTTGTCCTTACTGATGTTTTTTTTCCATTAATGTAGAAAAAATAATACTTGTGGTTTGAATCAACGCGCTGAAATCCCTTAGAAAGTAAAGCTCTTTCTATATCTCTTGTCTTGATTACAGTCAATTAGGCCACAGTTTACTTTGTAATCGAAAGAAGATATCGTTTAATTTTAAGCGCGTCTGATGTAAGCTCAGAATCTTCAGCCATAACTATTTCCTTCCACAATACGGATATCTCCTCTAAAACATCATTTAGACACGTTTCATAGTTAGAATTTGAATAACTGATATTAAGGTCGGAATTCTGAAAAAAATGAAGCTTTGTGTCAGGCTCATAACTGTAGGCAAGCTTTAGAGGTAACGCAAAATCAATTTGTAAATCTTTAAGACCATACAATTCTATAAAATGAACCGGGAACTTCTTGACGGTCACATTTTCAGCGTTTCCCTGAAAGACGCTTGGTTCATCCAATACAGGAATAGAATAAACTTGGTCTGAAATCGACATTGGCGGGCGCGGATTAAATAAGTACATGCTAGGACTCGTAGTGATCTGGCCATCATAGGTTGAATAATACGAGTAATAGATTTCACCTTCACTCATTAGTCCACCTTCTTCTTAACCTGTACCTCTCCCTCGTCAGAAACAGTAATGGTGCAATTTTCCCACATTGTGAACTGAGATAGCCAGTTTTGCTTTGGTATGAAAAGATGCATCGCATGTTTATACAGTACCGGAGCTCCGATTTGAATTTGACCTGGTTGCTGTGGAGGCATTGGAACTGGTAGCCTGTATCCAAAAGAGACCTGCACAAACTCGGCACTAGTTGGAGGAGCAAAGTCTGCTTTTATCTCGGTAACAACGACATCAACTGTATATGACATTCAGGAACAACAAAATTAGGATAAAATAATCCTATTAAAAGGTTCACATAATAAAACTGCCCAATGAATAGTTGGGAAGTAACTCGGATCGAGAAACCCTCGTGTTGCTATAATTCTGCACTAAGCGTAGCGACATCGATCTGTCAAGCGCTCCTTAAGCCCCTCATCTGAATAACTCTCTGCAGAAGAAAATTACGTGCCAACAGATCCGAGGTTTATTCAGTATTACCCGAACTCAGATTTATTAGCAAATAAGAACAGCTCTCGAATCCGTGGACTGAGGGTAAGATGCATCAAGGTGAATTTTCAACATTAATATTAAATCCACAGGAAAGCTTGAGAGACTCTGAAAAATATCCAATAAGCTGGTATCACACAAAGAACTCTTCCAGGTCTTTCAGCATTCTCACTTTCCTTGTTTCCGGAATTTTTTCAACATAGCCGGATTTCACCAGTGTTCTGAAGACGGAAGCGCCGAGGGCCCCCCCAAGGTGATAACTTCTTACTGTCCAGTCCATGCAGCCATATGCAAATTTCCTCCTGCTGTTTTTCCTGATGGGAATCTCAACGTTTCTGGATAGTAGTTCCACACGCCCTCTTTCCGTCAATGATATTTCCTTATTGTCTGCGCCATGGATCAACCATCCTTCCGCGATACATCTTTGCAGGAAGTCCACTCCCTTTATGCCAGCCAGATGGTCGTAGCATGTTCGTGCATAATGTACCTCCACCATGGCCCTTGAAAGAACACGTGTTGTTTTGGGTTCTGCAGTTTCCTTTGAATTGAGTATGGAATCAAGCCACCCCACAATATCCTCGAGATATTCAGGGGAAAGTCTGTAAAACTTTTCTCTTCCTATCTTTATGGAATCCACTAGCCCTGATGCCTGGAGAACTGACAGACCATTGGAAACTCTTGGTTGAGCATAATTCAGGCCTGCCACAATCTGGTTAACTGAAGCTGGTCCTCGGGAAAGAAATTCAATAATACTGATTCTCAGGGTACTGGAAAGCGCCAGGAAAATTTCTTCTTTTTTCAATTATGATAGGATGATCGCCTTCCAGTATAAAAATACATCAACATATTTCAATCTGCATATATATGGCAACAAACCTATAGGAATCAATTATCTGCTAGTATGGCAACAGATAAGGAATCTGGGAAAGCATGGAATCAGAAAGATGCAGATAGTAACCATGACAGGAATTATGAGACCAGTTACGAACATGACATAGAAAAAATCAAGCCAAAAATACTGTATTTTGGCACCCCAGTGGTACTGGTCTCAACAGTTGACAGTGAAGGAAATGTCAATCTCTCTCCGATGTCATCGGCATGGGCACTTGGAAACTCCATTGTACTTGGGCTCTCGACACTTGGGAAAACTCTCGAGAATCTCCGGAATACGGGAGAATGCACTCTGAACTTCCCAGATGGCACAATGTGGGGGAATGTGGAGAAATTAGCTCCCCTCACAGGAAAGGATCCGGTGCCTGAACAGAAATCAAGTGTTTTCAGGTATGAGCCCCATAAATTCTCTGCCTCCGGTCTTACACCTGTAATGTCTGAAAATGTAACGCCGCCAAGGGTGCTTGAATGCCAGCTGCAGATGGAGTGCTCGGTGAGCAGCATTTATGATCTGAGGGAGGGCAATTCCGCCTTTGCCGCAATCGTGGAGGTCAAAGCAATAGCAGTGTATGCGCACAGGGACATAATTCTGGACGGAAACCATGTTAATCCGTCCTTGTGGAAACCCCTCATCTATTCTTTCCGCCACTACTTTGCACTTGGAACTGAACTTGGCAAGAGCTTCAGGTCGGAAACATAGACACCAGGAAGAATAAATGTGGCCTGGATAGTGCTTCTGGGATTATTCTCTCTCATTAGCTTTATCCTGGACCACTTTATGTAAGAATAAATACACAATATGAATAAAGTTGTGAATTCAGATTTGGTGGGTACTAACCAGCAAATTAGACTTCTGGGAAAGCCCATAATGATTTATTTGTATAACCTAATCAAACGTTTATTCATTTGTTTACCATTGGCCTGTTTCTGCTGCGCATTCATTCAGGTGCTGTTTCTTTTTCATATTCGCCAATACCAATAAATGCAATGACCCGTTTCTTCATGTAATCAGGAAGCATGAGAATATACTCCTGAAGTTTTTTCTTGTTAACAGCCCTCAAAATCTCGTTTTTGACTTCCTCAGGCAAAAACTCATGGTAATACACCATATCGATTAGGATCTTTTCTGTGTCAGCGACTGGAATGAAGAAATCGCCATATTCCACAAGAGAGTAACCGAAAAACATGCTTCTCTCGATCCACCGTATGACATAATTCCTTCCCAGAAAAGTCCGAACGCCACTTCTGACCCGTCTTGGCGTAATTATGACTGGATTCGTCTCCTGCTCCCATAGATTCCGGATAGACAACGCATCCTGCAATCCGTAATAAAATGGCTTGAAAGCAAATCCCACGTACTGGATCTCATCATAGAAGGAATATTTCCCCCTGGTGATCCTGTATATTCTTCCGGATTTAACAAGATTATTCAGCACAAGCTTATAGTAACCTTCTGGACCGTGCCTAAACTTGAAGAAATTTCTGGCTTCGTATGAAGTGAAGGCCGGTTTGGAGGAAAACTGTGCAATGAATTCCTTCATGAATTTCATCTCATATGCCTCTTCATTTCTTTTATCATGTTCTCAAAGGTTGGAGTCAGCCCAGTGTAAACAAGTGTCCGCAGTACGGGTTCATCGATGGGTGGAGGCAAGTTGGACAGGAATTTCATAAGATTTAGCCGAGTCGAAGCCTGCAATTTATAACTGGTTGAAATGTGGTAAATATCATAAATATCCCTTATGTAACGGCGATCAGTATAAGCCAGTATTTTCTCATTGATAAACTGGTCGGCTGTCAGGCTTAGGACCTCAACATGACTTCCATCGCTCAGTTCATACGCCATCTGATTGCCTAAAACATTGGATACGTGGTTAACCTCGACCTTTACAATTGCATTATTGTTCTTTATGCTGGAGAATATTACATTTCCGGTATCCTTAATTTTTAGAACTGTCAAACCGTGAGACTTAACTGATTCCTGAAATTCCGTCAAGATTTCTGGAAAAGACCGGGAATAAAAATCGAGATCCTCTGAGAATCTTTTCCCTTCATAACACCGCCAGATGGCGGTGCCCCCATGGAAAACCAAGTCATCTGTCAGCGAATAGAGAATATCTATGATTTCATCCTGAAGAAAGGCAATCTGAACTTGAGATTGTTTTTTCAGTTGTTTTGCTATGGGTAATTTCATTATATGCAATTAACCCAAGATATATAAATGTATATCGTCGGTTTATTCATACTCACTGCTAATACATTTTATAAAATTGCTAACGTTATGCCTAATTGCTACGAAATAAGGATGAGATAGCAAATTCATGCCACTTGATTTCGAGAACCATGCAGCAAAACTATGTATGTCAAAGGGTGAACACGCCACCAGTAGACAGCAATTTGATTCGTAATTATTGACGGCGACGCATGTTTTCCCATTTTATGTATTCCAACACCCTTGGAATGTTGATCTTCATCGGGCATACCTCCCTGCATCCTCCAGAGTGTGTGCAGTACTCTGCCGTTGCATAGTCCCTGTTGACAATGGCAGTCCACATAGCCCCGGTAGGTCCACCATAGGGCTGCCGTCCCCATTCCTTGCCCAGTACTCTGTATACAGGGCAGGCGAAATAACAGCGTCCACACTTTATGCATACAAGTGCTTCTTTCATGGATTCATTCCTGCTCGCTTCAAGTCTGCCATTGTCAAGAAGTATGACATGAACCTCTTTCGGCCCTGTTGCTGGACTTACCCTCTTCAGCTCAATATCCGCGGTCGAGCTCGGCCCCGACGTTATGTTAACATATGTTGGAGGATACAGCCCTGCATATGCTGATTGGACCATAGCCTCCTTCATGGCGTCATTCAGAGTGGGCACAATCTTGTCTATTCCCGTTATTATTATGTGGATAGGAGGCAGCACAGTATCTATGCGTATGTTGCCCTCGTTCTCAACCAGTACCACAGATCCTGTGTCAGCAGATATTGCATTTGCTCCTGATATCCCGATGTCGGCTTCCATGTATTTTTTTCTCAATAGCTGCCTCACTGCAGCAACAATCTCCTCAGTGGAGGATCTGTCTGATAGCTGCAGGCCAAGCTCCTTGTGAAGCATCCTGCCTATGTCCTCCCGGGTCATGTGCAGAGATGGGAAGACTATGTGGGAAGATTCATCTCCGGAGAGCTGAATCAGATATGCACCGAGGTCAGTTTCCGAAACCGAATTCCCGGTCTTCTCCAGAGTATTGATTATGTCAATCTCATGTGCCACATTCGACTTTGCCATGACTATTTTCTTGCCAGTGCCCACAATCTTCTTCAGGATATCCCTGGCCTCATCAGTCGTCCTTGCAAGGTAAGCCCTGCCTCCAGTTGCCTCTACGGATTCCATGGTCTGTTTCACATATGAATCAAGATCAGCAATCACCTTCAATTTTGCCTCTCTTATTTCGTCCGCCATCACGGAAAGATAGGGATATTTCTCAAGGATGGAATCAACCTTTGGTACGTTGTTTTCAAGTGCACGTTCAATTGCAATGCTCCAGTTGCTCATTCTATGACCTCCGCAACATCCTTCATGCCGGGCACGTACGGCTTCAGGTTCTGGTAGCAGAGCGGGCAGGCAACCATGACATTCTGTGATACTGAGAGCAGCTTCTCAGCCCTGTACTTTGCTATGCTGTCGCTGAGTTCCATATTGACTGGCCCCAGAGGCCCACCGCAGCATGTTCCCAGGTCCCGGCCTGTGACCATCCTGTCCTCAATTAACTCAACTCCTGCTGTATCTGCAATTTCCCTTATCCTGCCTCCAATGGTGTCGTATCTGGTATACAGGCACGGATCGTGGAAGACGAATTTTCCTCTGCCAGAGTATTTCTGGATCCGGGTCAGGTAATTGTGAACATCTATGTCTGAACCGAAATGTTCCTTCAGCCTTTTCATTGCATTTGTTGTGTGTGGATCCACAGTTATTACCTGCTTTACGCCATGATCTTTCATCAGTTTCAGCACCCTTGATCCGTATTCCCAGAACTGATCCAGCATGCCAAGTTCCAGCAGCAATCCCCCACTGTAAGGCTCATCGTCGTACAGATAGCCATGATCAATGCCGTTCTTCAGAAGCAGGTTGGATATGTTTGAAAGAATCCTGTAGCCCCTCCTGAGATCATCTTTATCAGGCTTGATGAAGAATTTCCCCAATGATGCAAGCCTTGCCGATCCCCCCATCCTTGCAAAGGTTGAGAGATGCTTCTCATATGCCCTGAAGAGGCTGGAAAGCTGGTACATGAATGATGTGTATATGATTGTGTCCCCACCCTTTTTTAGTGTATCGGTCCAGGCACTGCATACTGACCTGTCAATGGGAAAAGGCACATAGTTCTTCATGAGGGAATCCATCATCACATCCCGTATACTTTCAAGCTGCTGGAACATCTGCTTGCCTGACTTATCAAATCCTGCCCTGTCCTCTGCGCTCATGTCACTTCACCATCCTGAACTTCGGGAATGCTTACCATCTGAATCATGAAAATGTGTTCTCAAGCATGCCAAGCCCCTCTATCTCTATTGATACCCTGTCGCCGCTCCTGATCCACACCCTCCTGTCCTCAGGCATCCCAAGTATTACGCCCTCGGGGGTTCCTGTGGAGATTATGTCACCGGGATACAGCGTCATGAATCTGGAAATGTAGCTGATGAGGTAAGAGCATGAAAATATCATGTATGAAGTATCAGAATCCTGCCTGATCTCGCCATTGAGTTTTGTCCTTATGGAAAGCTTCTGCGGATCCCTGATCTCATCTGCAGTTGTTATGAACGGCCCGCATGGATAGAATCCATCGCCGGTTTTCCCAAGAAGCCACTGTGAGGTCCTGAACTGCAGATCCCTTGCGGATAGGTCATTGCCTATGAAATAGCCAAACACATGATCAAGAGCATCCGATTCTCTTATGTTGCTTCCTTTCTTTCCGATGACTATGCCAAGTTCACCTTCGTAATCAAACTGCTTCGTTTCCTTTGATATCGTTATGATATCACCAGATCCTGCAAGAGAATTCGAATATTTGCTGAACAGCACTGGACTTTCAGGAATCTTGCCCCTGGTTTCCTCAACATGACTTCTATAATTAAGGCCGACGCAGATTATTTTCTGCGGCTGCATTACAACAGGTGCAAATGATATTTTTCCGTCTTTGATCTGACCGGTCTCAGAACCCTGATCCGCCAGTGCAGCGACTGTACGGAGCATTTCTGGATTCCGGATTATATCATCCGTAACAGCATTTCCATACTTTTCCTGAAACCCTTTAACTGAAGACAGGGGGATAATTCTATCCCCTTTTGCCACTGCAACCTGAATCTTACCACCAATCCTTACATTTCCTATCTTCATTGTATCAGGCCTCTGATGAGAGAATAATCTTTGAGAATGGCGCATCCGGCTTGAGCTGTTCCATGAAGGATTCGTTGCCCCTTTCCAGATCCCTCACGTCATACCAGTTCCTGTGGCTGCTGAGGAATCCTGAATTTATGAGACCGGCTGATCTCCTGTAATCATCATCGGTGTAGCAGAATGACCCGGAAATGCTGATCTCGTTCCTGACAATCATGTTTCCGGGAACATCAGCATCCGGCTCATGAAGCCCCACAAACATTACCCGCCCTCCTGATTCGGCGGAATTTATGGCATATTTCCTTGTTGCCTTCAGACCCACCGCATCAATGACTATATCGTACTTTTCCGCGCCTGTATTGCTGCCCTTCTTTGGCGCTGATGGATCAATGAGTACGTCAGCTCCCCAGTCTCTGCTCCATTCAAGCCTGTGCTGGTTCGTCTCTGACACTGCAATGGACGTTGCACCAAAAAGCTTCAGGACCGCTGTGGCCATGAGCCCTATGGTACCTGCGCCAATGACGAGAGCCCTGTCACCCGGTTCTACAAGAGATTTCCTCACCGCATGAAACGCTGTGGCAAGTGGCTCAGTCAGTGAACCCATGAGCAGATCGTCAGTAAGGTAGCATGAAGATGCCGGTACGGCCACGAATTCAGCGAAAGAACCGGGAAAGTTCACGCCGATTATCTTTCGCTCAGGGCACAGCTGGCGATCTCCCCTGCGGCAGAATCTGCACTTTCCGCATGTCACAAGGGGGTTGACTGTGACCCTTTTCCCCACCAGGTACTCGTCCTCAGAAGAGGCTGCCTTAATTACAGTACCTGAAAACTCGTGCCCCATGACACTGGGAGGTTTCCTGAGCTCGTTCTGCCCAACGTAGGCAGAAAGTTCAGAACCGCATATGCCTGTGAATGCCACCCTCAGAAGCACCCATCCCGGCTTCAGTGCAGGCTCCTGCATTTCCCTGACTTTCATTTCCTTTATGTTTGACCATTCCAGGGCTTTCATGTGATCATCAAGAGAGTTTAAAATTGCTAGATAAACGTGATCCTGAACCTGTGCGACATGTGAAAATATTTTATCTTAGAAACATTTTAATTGCAGTGCACATTGCTAATCCATGAAGATTTCCGCCGGAAACAACAGCCGGTACATCCTGGTGCAGTTCAAGATCAGGCATGAAGGATGCTGGTCCAACTCACTGGCTGAAACGGGAAGCATCGCTCATACAATAATCATAAAGCCGTTCAAGGACAGGAATTATGTGTTCGGAGCAATAGAGGTCCAGTCTGAGTTTCTCAAGGGCTTCAGGCTCTTTTACAACGGGTTCAGGCATTCCGGATCCATAAGGGAGGTAATGCAGCTTGACGCTGTGGACAGCAGGAGAAAACTTTACAGGATCATTTTCAGGGAGAAGTATGAGGACATGGTGTCCACAGTTATGTACGAGCATTCATCACTGTTCCAGAGCGATTTCATTGACGGAACAGGCGAGGAGATTGTTGCCATCCTCCCGCAGGACGATGTTCATGATGCCAGAAGGGAGCTTGAAAATCTCGGTGAGCTGTCCTATTTTAAGGTGAGGGACGTTAACATAGATGATTTCGTAAGCACTAACCTTGACCTGACCCCGCAGGAAAGGCATGCGCTACACTGGGCTCATTCCTCGGGCTACTATGAAGTACCAAGGCAGGTGCACCTTGAGGATGTTGCTGCAAAGGTGGGGCTTTCAAAATCTGCGCTTGCTGAAGCTCTGAGAAAGGCAGAGAGCAAGGTCATAACAAAGTGGGAATCTGAACATATGTTTCTTCATGGCCTCTTCTCAAAATAACATCCAGCAACCCATTTTTCCCTGTATATGAATTCTGCAATTGTTATTGCCGTAACTGTGCTGGACAACTGTTATATGGATGCATCATAATTCTTCAACATGAGGTACGCCTTTCATCTCACAATACGGAATGGAATGGAGGATGAATACGACAGGAGGCATGCAGCGGTCTGGGATGACATGAAGAAAATGCTCAAGGATGCAGGTATTTCAAATTATTCTATTTTCAGGGACGGCACTCATGTATTCGGCTACTGGGAATGCGAGGATCTCGGCAGGACACTTGCATCCGTAAACAGCAGTGAGGTCAATGCCAGATGGCAGGAATACATGAATGATGTTATTGCAACATCGCCTTCAGAAAGAACCTCGGATGGCATGAGGGAAGTATTCCGGCTGGACTGAACGGGACGTTTTCAATATGGAACACGTTGAAACGATGCCCGAATCTTAGTTCACGGGATTCCCGGAAAGTTAAAAATAAAACTGGAATGGGTGAAACATTGCCATCAGTTGAAATTTATTCTGAGTATATATCACTGGAGATTGACCAGCATTCCACCGTCTGCAAGGAGTTCAGTTCCTGTTACGTAGGTATTCCGATCTGACAGCAGGAAGAGGGCAGGCTCCACCATATCTTCAGGGTGGCCAAGTCGTTTCACTGCAGTCCTGCTCTCCATGTATTTTCTCTTCTCCGTGTTGGAAAGATCCTCGGCATTGATGTCAGTCAGTATGGTTCCTGGCTCAAGGCTGTTCACCAGTATTTCATGCTTTCCGAGGACTATTGCCAGCGAATGCACAAGCCCGTTCAGTCCGGACTTTGTTATGGTATAATGTGTCTGGAATTCCCCTCCCACAATTGCGCTTATGGAACTGATAAAGAGTATTCTTCCTTTGGTACCGGATTCAATCATTTTTCTGGCAACAGCCTGCGTGATGAAATAATGGCTTTCAACGTTTACTTTCATCACTGTTTCGAACAGTCTGACATCAATGTCAAAAAAATCCCTGAATGGACATATTCCAGCATTGTTGACCAAAACGTCCACATGCCCCATCTGCTTTTCAACGAAGTTAATGAGAGACGGTACTTCTTCAATATTGCTCTGGTCTATCCTGAATTTGTAAGCTTTTTGTCTGAATTTTTCAGCTTCCTTGATGAATGTGTTAGCTTCGCTGTCATGGGATGAATAGGTAATGCATACGTCTGCACCCTCGCGTGCAAGGCCAAGGGCTATTGCCCTCCCTATTCCCCTTGATCCGCCTGTGACAAGAGCCTTTTTTCCTTTGAATCGATCTGTCATGTTCAACAATCTCCTAGTAAAATAAGAATGGATGAGTATTAGCCACTAACCATTTCGCAATTCTGCCGCAACATTCTGACATCAAATTCATGTTACTTGAAGAAACTTCCCGGATACCAATTATCAACATATGAAAGAATTTAGAATATAATATATTTAGATGTTCCCGAACAGGTGCACTAATACGAATTATCGGTTTTAATCTTCCTTAAAGTAGTTTATCTTTTCGCATGTAGTTGGAGTAATTAATTCAAATATTCTTATATTCCTATAAACAAAAAACAATTCTGATTGCACGACCAGATCCAGATACTCCCGCCTTGTCAAACTATCCTAACACTTCATTAATTTAGTTAGGAATATTTCAACCATATTTTCTCTAATTGCGATTCATCCTTCTACAACATACAAATTCGTCAAAGTCCGCAATAAAATGTGCATGATTTACCTAGACTGAGTTCAATGTTCATTCATGTAGATACTTAATGCCCCATTTTGTGCGAATTTTTTTAGGCAAATCTAGCAAAATCTGAGATTAATGAAGGGATTGTTGATTTAATGGATGAAGTCGTTAATCTAAGTATACTAGTAATAGTAAGAAAATCGCAAAAATAATTTGAATTAGCGGTCACAATATAAACTGTAATCATGAAACAATATATGGATGTTAGAATGGGTTGTGAACTATATAAGAAATGTCGGAGTTTGACTTAAATTCATACAAATGGAAAAAATACATTACGCTCATTTAATTTACAAAGGACGCACAATTTGTACGTATTCGAGCACTAATTGGTTTTCCGAACCTGTCTGGAACAATATATCAATAGGCTTGTTGAATTTCTGAGGAATATGCGAATATCAACAAGAGTAACGGTATTGGCAGGAATGGGTGGATTTTTAGATGGATACGATCTCATCGTCATATCAGGTGCAATTTCTTTAATTTCACTATCATTCTCTATAACTTCATCAGCGATTAAAGGGCTTCTGATAGGCACTGCATTTTTGGGAGGTTTTTTTGGTGCAATATTTTTAGGAAAAGCAGTAGATGTTTACGGACGAAGGCTTATGTTTCTCTATGATCTGGTGCTATTCATTGGAGGCATTCTTGTCTCTACATTGGCAATATCATTACCAATGTTGTTTGCAGGTAGATTTCTTATTGGTTTAGCAATCGGGGCTGATTTATCCGTTAGCTGGACATTGGTTTCTGAATATGCTCCTAAAGAAAGCAGGGGGTTTTTGCTTTCCGCCCAATTCATACTATGGGGAATTGGAGCAATAGTATCATATCTGGTTCTTGATGCTCTCTTGTTCACAGGAAATACTGCGTGGAGATATGCGTTTCTAATAGCTATAATACCATCCATCGTTGTTCTAATTCTTCGTAGAAAAATACCTGAATCGCCAAGATGGCTTGCTTCGCATGGAGACTTGAGTCTGGCAGAGAAAGTTGTTAAAAATACGGGGGCTAGTATATCAGAAGAATCATTAAGGATTATAGATACAACAAAGAAAGAATACAGCACGATGTCTATCTTTAAAAAGAAATATCTTAGGCTCAGTTCCGGTGTATTTATTGCCACTTTTCTTGCATTCTTCATAGCGGCTCCCTTAAACCTCTTTACGCCAGAGGTACTCAAACTAGTTGGTTTCACATCAGAACTTCACATTGCACTACTGGGATCAGCGTTTGTATGGGTTTTTAATATAGTTGGATTTACTGTTGGAGGTTTCCTAATTGACCGAAGTGGCAGGAAAATAGTGGGGATACTTGCTTTCTCAGTTGCAGCCTTTATTCTGTTAATGTTGTTTCTTGTTAAATTTCCCCCTCACTTATTCTTCGTTTTATGGGTAGGAATTGAGTTTTTAGCAGCGTTTGGCGCATCGGTAACATGGGCCTGGGCTGCTGAACTCTTTCCAACGGCTGTTCGTGGATTTGCTATGGGCTTCAATAGTTCTGCAAATAGGATTTCTGGATTCTTTTCATCGTATATAATTGCTGTAATTATTGCGATTTCCATAGGCACATTATATCTCGTTAGCTTTATAGTATCGGCGGCTATTGTACTAATAATAGCATTTTGGATTAACGTTGAATCGAAAAACAAAAATCTTGAAGATCTCTCTGAGGAATTAGTTGTTGGTATGAGGCCGGTGAAAGACGCCGAAGAGAGTGGAGTGAAAGAATGAGACCTAATGTCATTCTTATAGTTTGTGACACCCTTAGAGCCGACCATCTGAGCAGTTATGGGTATCCAAGGGTAACAAGCCCATTCATTGACGCTTTGGCAGACTCTGGCACGATATTTGATAACTGTTACGCTCCGGCAATACCAACTCACCCCGGGTTTACAACCATTCTCTCCGGAATGCATCCTTTGCAACACCAGATTGTAAGTCATATGGGTCAAGAGACTTTTGATAGAAATTTACCGTGGTTGCCTGAAATCTTGTCAAATAATGGCTATGAGACCATAGCTTTCGATAATTTGTTAAAGTGGTTTCAAAGAGGTTTTAACAGATACATTAATACAGGAGAGAATGCAACAGGAATTTCTGATATTGTTGCTGAGGATGTTAATAACAAAGTTGGCGAGCACCTTGATGAATTAAGCTTGCTTAATTCGTCTCGGAAGCCCTTTTTCTTATTCTTACATTACTGGGACACACATACGCCGTACAATCCACCGAATCAGTTTTTGGAAAAATTTTATAAAGACAATAAAAGCAATCCTCTGTCCAGGAGCATGGAAAAAGTAAAAATGATATCGCCGATTTGGTTTATACATAAAACTTGGCTGGATGGGGTAACTGATACAGAATACGTATCTGCCGCGTACGATGCAGAGATTCTTTATCTGGATGCCGCTCTTAGGAATCTTTTCAATGATTTTCAAAAACGAAATTTGCTAGATAATTCTATAGTAATTTTGACATCAGATCATGGAGAATCACTGACTGAACATGATGTATATTTTGATCACCATACACTCTATAACGAGAACATTCACGTTCCACTCATCATAAGTGGCTCTGCCTTCTCTAAAAAAACCCCCATAGATCATGGTCTTTGCCAACAACAGGACATTGTCCCAACCCTGCTTTCTTTGTTAAAAATACAGACAGATAAGAAGATGATTTATGGACATGATCTCTTGGATTTTTCTTTGAGAAATGAAAGTGGGAACTTGTATGATAAAGTCATATCATTAGAAAATACTTGGGAATCTAAAATGTCTCTCACAACAGAACGTTACAAATTAATCAGAACAGTAAAGGACGTGGATCTCTATGGACGCAAATCAGGTTATTTAGAGTTGTACGATCTACGAAAAGATCCTGATGAGAACGTTAATTTGGCATACTCTTCCGATAAAGTAACAGAAATGATGAATAAAGAGCTGGACACCGCCGTGGAAGAAATTCTACAGGGAAGGCAAAACCCGGTATTTGTGCAACCTTGCAGTTTACGCGGTAATTTTGATCCAAGCAGAGATTTCGCAAGTGTAAGCGGCAGAAAACTATCAAAGAACGTGTGCGCGTGGAAGGTGCCAGATACTGGTGATATACTGTCGATCAATATGGGAATTCAAAATGACAAGGAATAAATTAGTTTTTCATTTGTGA
>DAJC01000064.1 GCA_002498845.1 Thermoplasmatales archaeon UBA509
GCTTTAGCAGTTGGTAGTTGACGGAAGGTGTTTACTCAGAATTATTAATCCTTTTCCACCGTACAGGTTGCACGCAGGTTACATTTAAGCCATGGATAAAATCCGGGCAGTTTCGGTTGCTGCCTACACTGGAAAAATTTTTAAAACTATTGCCTTATAATTAAGGGATGCTGGTAAGAGACATAGATAGGAAGCTTGACATGAGGCTTGTCCTGAGGGTCAGGCAGAATACTGAGTTCTTCAGTGCCATTGCCGACATTCGCACGAAACTTCCTGTCTTCATTTACGGAAAGAACGGGGAATCATGGATGTCCACATATTTTCCAAGGGATTCCAGAAATTCCAAGATAGACATGCTGCTCAGCAGATTCCGCGCAGCAGAGAAGGAGGACTCATTCGTTGTGGACACAAGGATCAACAACGTGAAGGATCTGGCTGTCATAAACAAGCTGATACATCTTCCATCATTCATTGTTAACAGATCAGACATGAGCGGAGGCTTCATCAACATATATTCACGATTTCACAGCAGCCAGGCGGATGCCGTTTCATCCCTGCTTGCAGAATATACCGCAGACGGCATGAATTCCAGGGTGGACTGGCTTGGCCCAAGTCCCGGCATAACAAGCATAATGGATCTCATAAACAGCGAGTACCCGATTTCCCTCATAACCTATGATCTGCCAATGAACGGGGATGAGGAATCAATCAGGAGCATACTTTCAGGTGATGTCATGGCTGAGGCTTCCAATAGCCTTGCAGATGACGGAAGCTTCTCAGCAGTCCTGTATTCAGGCACTCCCATACATGGCAATGTTGAGGGGATTTCACCAGTCTCCCCTGAAGATGGCATCTACTGCATGGTGATGAGAAACTCTTTCCTCACCATGGTCAGGGATAAGGCCAACCAACAGCACATAATGAGGACAAGATTCTTCATAAAGCCATCTGGTGAGAAACTGCAGATCACTGTTTTTCTTCCATCTGCCAGTATATATGAATACTACTCCATCATATTTGAAATTGCAAGAAAGACGGAGAACAGGGTTTCCGTGAGGCATCTTCTGCCATACACGCATGATGTCTGGAACTTTGTCTGAATTGTGCTTCAATGATGCCTAGGATCTGGATTTTGTTTTCCATAAACTTTAAATTTCCTCATCTATGATTAAGATTCAATGGATGAGCGAATGGAGAGAATATTAAGGAAGATTGCCCCTGGACAGAAGATAGCTGTGCATCCATTAAGCACCAGATATGGCGATATCCTCACAGCCTATGGCGAAAGGTGCGAAACCTTTGATCGCTCTCCCATTTCCCTGGATGAACCTTTTCAGGCTGAATTCCTGAATTTTGACGGCACAATGATCACTGTTCGAACAGAAAAATACCAGTGTTTAAGAATAAACATCAACGACCTTGAAGATATAGTACCTTTCACTCCGGGCCAATAAAGTTCCGAGTATGATCTTCCGTTTACTGCACGTTTTTCAAGACTGCGTGCAATGTATATCTTCATGATCCTCTCAACTAAGCCAAACAGTCCCAAGATATTATTGATCTTTTTCATAAGGAAGGTGATGATTCAAGATTCCTGCAACTTTTGTAAATTATCATGGTATACCGGCGCTGGAAGCCTTCGTACTGTTTCAACTCCGTGGTAGAACACAGAATATTAAACTGAATTTTCAGGAATTTGTGCAAAAATAAGAAGAAGTTTGTCACATAATACATTCTATTGAGTTTGCATGGTCAAAAAAATTGTTAAAAAAGTGAATTTATTCTTCGGTTTCCTTGTATTCCTTAACACTGTCCCTTAAGGCATTTATGAAAGCCTCAATGTCCTCCTCGCTGTGGGCCGTTGACAGTGGTATTCTTTCGAAGGCATCTGGATGCAGGTAAATTCCCTTCTTCAGCATGATCTTCTGGACGGCCTGATATTTCTCCCAATCGCTCTGAATGGATTCTCTGTAATTCTTCACCTTTCTCAGTTCACTGAATGCGAAGGAGAGAAGACCGGTTTCCCAGTTCACGAGCATATCCTCGTTCAGCTCATCACCTACTTCCTCTATTCCCTTGGCGAGCTTTCTTGTTATTCTTTTCAGGTGCCTGTAGGCTTCGAAGTCATTGGCAGACAGAATTCTCAGATTCTCCAAAGCACCGGCAAGAGATATTGGGGAAGCGAAGTATGTGCCTCCATAAGCTACACCGTTTCCTATTAGATCCAGATACTCGGCTTTTCCGGAAATTGCTGAAATTGTCAAACCGTTTCCTAGCGCCTTTGCCCACGTTGAAATGTCCGGTTTCACGTTATACAGTTTCTGTGCTCCGCCCTCACTGACCCTGAAGCCGGTGATGACTTCATCCATAATGAAGACTATATTATATTCATCAGCAAGTTCTCTGACAGCTTTCAGGTAATCGTCATCCGGAAGGACCACACTGGAATTTGCCATTATGGGTTCCATTATGATTGCTGCAATTTCATTTCCCCTGATCTTGAGGATTCTCTCAAGACTTTCCGGATCGTTCCAGTTAGCAACAACCACTGTGTCCATCACTTCGGCCGGAATACCTGCCGTATATGCCAGAGGTCTCGGGAATCTCTTCAGGCCACTAACCACAGGCGGAGATTCTACGGAAATTGCAGCGTAGTCATGTAATCCATGATAATGCCCCTCAAACTTCAGGAGGACATCCTTTCCAGTGGCAGCCCTTGCGAGACGGATTGCATTGAAGGTCGCATCGGAGCCGCTCAGTGAAAAAATCACCCTATCCTGATTCGGGACAAATTTCATGAACATCTTTGCCAGCTTGTATTCAAGCTCATTGGGCGCACCGAAGAGATAGCCATCCCTTATCTGTTTCTTCACTGCATTATTAATTTTTGGATGTGAATGGCCGTTGATGAGCGGGCCAAACGCCATAAGGAAGTCAATGTACTGATTCCCATCTATGTCCCAGATCTTGGATCCCTTGCCCCGGTTAATAAAAAGCGGGTACGGTTCCCACGAACTTGTTCTCATGAGAGAACTAGATCCACTTGGTATCAATTTCTTCTGTCTTTCAAACAGCCTCTCAGATTTATCGGAGTGCCACTCCTTTCGACTGTGACTCTCCGATTCGTTTAGATTGGTGGATTCCATATTAAAACACCATTGTATACCTTATGTCTTCCCCTGTATATGTACTTTTCCAGACAATAAACCATATGAATGTACATATTTTATTTCATGGCATAAAAACATCTAACATTTTCATATTCAATGTTAAACATGTGAAAATGTTCCATATACTGCAATAAGTTTTTATGTTACAAATAACTTTATGAAATTATGAAAGTGACAGTTGTAGGGGGTTCAGGTATCACAGGAACTGTTTCTGTTCTTGATCTCCTTGAAAACAAAAATGTTGAGCAGGTACAGGTAGTTGATCTGGTGGAGCGGCATTTTTCTGATCCAAGAGTTGTTTTTAAAAAAATAGATGTACAGAAACACGATGAACTTGCCAAGGCCATTAAGGGTCATGATGTTGTAATAAACGCATCACAGTATTATTTCAACCTTGATGTAATGGATGCATGCCTCATTGCCAAAGTGCCTTACATTGATTTCGGTGGATTATATCATATGACCCGTCAGCAGGTCAGCCTTAACGATAAGTTCGCAAAAGAGGGGCTTCTTGCAGTAATAGGCATGGGTGCGCAGCCAGGTATTTCATCTGTGGCGGCGTCCTATGCGGTAAACAAGATGGATAAGGCTGAGAGCGTCATTATAAGGGATGCGTGGATGGATAAGACAGAGGGTGCCAAGTACTATTTCTCATGGTCCCCGGCAACACTCATTGATGAACTCACGCTTCCTGCAGTGCACTATCAGGATTCCAAGTTCATGGAAACGCCGCCAATGTCAAGATCTGAGGCGTTCAATTTTGGGCCGGAAATAGGAGACGTCACCGTTTACAGGACACTTCATTCAGAAATTGCCACAATGCCGGAGAGCTTCAAGGAAAAGGGAGTGAAGTATGTGGAATGGATGGAGGGTAGCAGGGATATTTTAAATATGAAGATGATTGTAGACATGGGATTCGGAATGAAAGAAAAGTACAAGGTAGATGGCACTGAGATTGTGCCCAGGGACTTCTTCATAAAGTTCCTCAAGAGCCAGGGAATCCTTACTCCTCCTGACAATCTTCAGGTGAAGGACTATGAGAGGACTGTTGTTGAAGTTAATGGCGAGGAAGGCGGCAAGTCAAGAAATGTTCAGGTAATAATCGACTTCAAGTACGATGAGAAACGGAAACTTTCTGCATCTCAGAAAGAGGTTGGAGTTCCCGGGTCAATCGTTGCACAGATGATTGCAGGCGGCATTGTGAAGGGAAAGGGAGTGAAGCCTCCTGAACAGATCATACCTCCAAAGCTGTTCTTCCCGGAGCTTGCTAAACGTGATATCCGGGTAAGAAGCCGGGAAACATCCGACATCAGCTGAAGGTGGGAGAACAATAGATGTTGACAATGGATGGAAATCAGGAAGATTCCCTTCAAGCTTCATCCACCATCCTCGAGGTTAAGAACCTTACCATAACATATAAATTTTCTAATTATTCTATAAAAGTAGTAAACAGCGCCAATATACACGTGATGAAGGGGGAGAAGGTAGGCATTGTTGGTGAAAGTGGCTCTGGAAAGACCTCTCTTGCCACTGCAATATCCGGCCTTCTGGATTCGCCCCCGGCAATTCACAACGGCGGAAAGATCTATTTTGACGGGAGGGAGATAACTCCCATACTGTCTCCCGACAGGAATAAGAACGGTGTTCTGGGACTTAATATGGTTTTTCAGGAACCGCTAACTTCCTTAAATCCAGTTTACAGGGTCAGGGATCAACTTCTTGAATCAATGATGGCCTGTGGCCTTGTGAAAAAGGATGATAAGAATTCTGTATCCCAGGGAATCGACAGCATCAAGGAGATGTTGGGTGAACTGAGCATAGACAGCCCTGAGAAGGTTATAGAGAAATTCCCGCACGAGCTTTCAGGGGGCATGAGGCAGAGGATTGCCATTGCCCTTGCACTCCTGCAGAAACCAAAACTTGTTATTATGGATGAACCGACTACAGGCCTCGACACCATTGTTCAGGTCAAACTACTCAAACTTCTTTCCCGAATGCAGTCTGAGACTGGACTATCCCTCATAATAATAACACATGACCTCACTGTTGCTGCACAGATCTGCGATAGAATCTACGTCATGTATGCAGGAAAGATAGTTGAGTATGGTAAAACATCCGCCATAATCAAGAACCCAAAACACCCATATACCTCACTGCTCTTATCGTCAATTCCATCAGGGTTTTACGATTCTCCGCCACTTCCCTCAATGCGTGGTGATCCGCCTGACATGAGGAATATTCCAAAGGGCTGCGCATTCAGCCCAAGATGTCCATTTGCATTTGACAGGTGTCAGATGTCTGAGCCTGAAATAGCTATTTTGGAGAATAATCAGGGGGTAGCGTGTTTTCTCTATGAATGATGATGCCGTGATAGCTGTCAGTGATCTCCATATTCGATTCCTAAACAGGTCAACCTTTTCGGGCAGAAAGACCTCTGGCAGCAAGTACAACGAAGCTCTCAAGGGGATAAGCCTCAATGTCAACAAAGGAGATACCTATGGTATCATTGGAGAAACGGGATCAGGTAAATCCACTCTTGCCAAGATTCTGCTTGGAATTTATAAGCCAACCGATGGATCGGTTAGGATTAACGGCAAGCAAATCAATTTCAGGCGCACGCGTGACATAAGGTTCATGCGGAACCAGATCGGGATTGTATTTCAGGATCCGGTCGGATCATTGAATCCCAGACTTCCCGTTTACAAAATAATCAGAGCCGGACTTTTATATTCAGATATACCCAGGGAGAAATACGATGACCGAATCAGGGAAGTTTCACTTCTCACCGGAGTTCCCATAAGCAAACTTTGGAACTATCCCGGCGAATTAAGTGGCGGCGAAAAGCAGCGCGTCAGCCTTGCCAGAGCACTCGCGGCACCAAAGAAAGCACTAATACTTGATGAACCCACCAGTTCCCTGGATGTCAGCATACAAGCAGAAATACTGAATCTTCTCAGGGACCTGAAAAAGAAGACGGATCTCACATACCTTTTCATATCCCATGACATCAGCGTCATCAAATACATGTGCAACAGGCTATCCGTAATGTTCTATGGTAAAATTGTGGAATCGGGCAATACAAGGGAGGTGGCATCCTCACCAAAGCATCCTTACAGCGAGATACTTTTCAGAAGCACTTTCAGCCTTGACAAGAAAGAAGATGTTGACATACCACTTGCTGAGACGGCATCATCATCTTCAGGCTGTATTTTCCAGCGCCAGTGCGGAAGGCGCTTTGAACCGTGCGAGCGTGACCCACCTTCAATCCAGCTGCCATTCGATGAGCATATTGTTTCATGCTGGCTTTATCACAAGGATGGCTTTTAGTCCGTTGATTGTCAGTTAAATCTTTTGCCGGAAATATTCCGACATTTTTAACACCAAATATTCCATAAGTGCATATTTGATCATGAAGCAAACCCAGAATCAACCCCAGATGTATTACTATCAGTTTGTAATGAACACATTTCCAGGATTTTTTATCGCATCAGATGAGAGTCGAAGGCGTCTATCTGGGAGAAAACATATAGAATGTATCAATATATCTTCTGACATGCCAGATAGTCATTATCATGCCAAGCTCTTGTGTTTTGCACTGCTTTTATTTCGTGCGTTACATTTTGCAGAAGTACTTATTAAATTCTAAATTTATTTCACTTTATCTAACAATAAAATAAACAATATTCTATTTTGACATAGTCTGATAAACAATGTATATATACTACTTTTTGCATAAGGATTATCATGAAAAGGTCATCGGCAATTATTGCTGTAGTGGTCGTTGTTGTACTCATTGCGGCAGGTTTTGCTATATATAAGGTAGAGACTGAAAAGAAAGCGCCCCTGAATTATGTGATAGAAGGTTCTGCAAAATCGCCCGGACATCTTGACCCGGCCGTGACTTTCAGCACAGCCGGGTGGGAAATCATGAATCAGATCTATCAGGACATGGTGGCTCCAAACGGAACCAGTGAAACTTCATACATTGGAGTTTTGGCCACTAACTGGACTGTTTCGAACAGTAATATGTCCTATACCTTCACCCTTAGACAGGGCGTCACGTTCAGCAATGGAAATCCATACAATGCCTATGTCCAGTGGTATTCAATGTACAGAACTCTCGTAATGAATCAGGCACCGTCATTCATTCTTGGGCAGAATTTCAACTATTCCAATGGTGTTAATTTCACTGTCACTCCTTCCGATCTGAACACATTCAACTTTTCAAATCCCACTTCTTCCCAGCTCAGTGTAATGGAATACCCGTATCAGTCATTCCAGGTAATTAACAAATATACTATCAGGTTAAATCTGGGATATGGCTACAACGGTGATGTGCCCTTCAATGCGCTTCTTGCTACACTTTCAACGCCACCTGCGGCAGCAGTGGACCCAGTATTTGTCGATGCCCATGGCGGTGTAAGTGGCAACAACACCAATTCGTACATGACAACGCACACAATGGGTACGGGGCCGTTCTATCTTCAGAAGTACGTACCCAGTTCAACTGCAGTCCTGGAAAAAAGCACAACCTACTGGGCAGATAACCTCAGTAACAGCAGTCTCAATTATGCAATACAGCCAGCCAAACTCAATGAGGTCATCATCGATTACCAGCCGGTGTCCACGTCAATTTCAGCAGCTAAAGCAGGAAAACTGCAGGTAATAGACGCACCATCATCATCCTACTACAGCACCCTCAAGGGTATCAGTGGGTTTAATACCAGCATTCTGCCAGTCAGGTTCGGCAGTTCAGAGGGAACTTATTACGTGTATATGGACCCAGGATCATTCTCCCCATTCACAAACCTTGATGTGAGAATGGCCATCACCTATGCCATAAACTATACTGGAATAATAAATACAGTATATCATGGACTTGCGTCACCTTGGATTGGTCCGGTTCCGGCAGGATTCCCGTATTATAATAGAACAACAAGTGGTCTCTCTCCATACTCATACGATCCCGTAAAGGCCGCTCATCTTCTTGCAGACGCTGGATACAGGGCAAAACTTCCCAATGGAACTGTGTTAAATCCTGGAGGTAGGGTCTTCCCCACGGCAAATTTCACCTTTGATCGCGATTCTTCATCTCAGACCAGCGAGGCTGAAATCATCATAGCTGACCTTGAGGCAATTGGTATACCCATAACCTCTGACGGGGTTTCTCACAGCACGTGGGAATCAATAATATTCGCCACTAACGCGGGTTCCACATCCTATTATTTTGGTATCAGCTACTACACTGAGGATTACACAGCGACTGAGGATTACGTTGATGCCATACTTGATGAAGGCTATGTTGGGGCATCAGGATACGGAGGCAGTTACAACTATAATTCCACAATCTTTAACATGACAGTAAACGCAACGTCCACCAACAATCCTGCATACATAATTCAGAATTACACCAACATCGTTAGGGATATCTACAACAGTTACTGGTTTGCCTGGCTCAACGTACCATACATGCTGGCATTCCATGCGAACAATCTGGCAGGAATTATTCCAAACCCTGCAGGATCTGCGGCAGGCTATTTCATGTTCTGGAACGACGTCTACTATACCTGAAGGTGAACGGTTATGGATTCGAGCCGTTCACTAATTTTATATATAATTAAGAGAAGCATTGAAGGAGTCCTCCTGATTTTTGGTACCATAATTATTGTCTTCCTGATCTCTCATCTGCTCAGTACGAATCCTGCTGTTCTATGGGCGGGCCCAAAGGCCAGGCCGTCGACCATTGCCGCGGTGAAGTTAAGATATCATCTCAATGATCCAATATACGTACAATTATGGTATTTTCTATCTTCATATGCCACAGGCAATCTGGGAATTGATCCAGTTACTGGGCAATCTATCCTCAGCGAACTGCTATTTTACTTCCCCAACACGCTTGAACTTGTTCTCATGGCATTCGTTATAATCATCATTGCAGGCATAGGGCTTGGTTATCTTTCAGCCATGAACTTCGGAAACAAAAAGGACAGTCTTATAAGAATCTTCTATCTGGGGGCCTGGTCCACACCAACATTTCTCGGCGCGGCTCTTGCCATTAGCGTATTTGCCTCATATATTCCCATATTTCCAGTGGGAGGCATGTATTCATCCTACCTGACTGCCCCTCCCAGAATCACAGGCATCTTCGTTCTTGATTCCATAATAACAGGCCATATCGGTGATTTCATTAATGGAATGTATCATCTCATTCTTCCTGCGGCCACTCTTGCCTTCCTGAATTTCGGCCTGGTAACAAGGATCAGCAGGTCTGGAGTGCTTGGCGTACGCTGGATGCCCTACGTTCGTACCGCTTATTCAAAGGGGTTGCCAATGAAGGAGGTTCAGCGCCACCACATTCTAAGAACCGGACTTATAGAAGCAAACACTGTTGTGGCCGTAATGTTTGGATGGCTGATTTCAGGTACGGTGGTTGTTGAGGAGCTCTTCTCATGGCCAGGAATTGGGCGGTTTGCATACAATGCAGTTGTTTCAGATAATTATCCAGTTCTCATAGCAGTCGTTATCGTATTCACAATCGCTGTGGTTGTGGCAAACCTTGTAGCAGACATACTTTATGCAGTTCTCGACCCAAGAATCACGCTTTCAGGTGAGAGATAATGACTAATGAAAGAAGTGCAGTACAGAGGCTTAAGGGTACACTGTCAGATATATATGCCAACAAACTTTCCTTCGCAGGACTTGTTATAATTGGTTTTTTCGTCATTGTGGCCATCCTTTTTGAATTGCTGGGTACTCACATGACGCCATACAATCCATATAAAATCAATCTTTCAAGTGCAAATCTTCCTCCATCGCTGACGCACATTTTCGGAACAGACGGGCTTGGACGTGATATTTTCTCCCGTATCCTTGCTGCCATACCAATAGATCTTGCCATTCCCTCCATGGTTGTTGGAATTTCAGTTCTGGTTGGCCTTGTTCTTGGCAGTATTGCCGGATTTTACCGTGGAACTTCGGAAGAGGTAATAATGAGGTTCACTGACCTTTTCCTGGCATTTCCCGGCCTCATCATGGCACTGGCAATTGCGGCAACCCTTGGCCCCAGCCTGATAAATGCAACCATTGCCATCACCATAGTCTGGTGGCCCCCATATGTCCGTATAGTTCGGGCAGGAGTACTGGAGGTATCAGCCAATGATTTTGTGACGGCATCAAGGGCAATGAACCTGTCATTCTGGTACATTTTCAAGAATGATCTCATACCAAACATCATCCCAACAGTCATTGTATATGCCACCATGGATGTGGGGACAGCCCTTCTGACTCTTTCAACCCTTGGATTCCTTGGAGTTGGTATACCGGCTGGTACCCCAGAACTGGGGCTCATGGCATCATCAATCACAACAACACTCTACACCTATCCATGGGAAGGGCTCATACCTGCCGCGTTCATACTGCTCATAGTCCTCGGTCTTGGTTTGCTTGGCGAAGGTCTCAGGGACTCCATGGATGTGAATCTGAAGTCACATATTGTCAGGAGAGTCCCAAGGCCTCTTGAAAAGCCATCAGAAGAGGAGACAGGCAGTGGAGCAATCTCTTCATAGATATTTTCCAATTTCCATATTTAATCATTAATTACTGAAAATAGTTAAGTTAATATCTATCTGTACTATATTTTGTATAGTAATTAAGGCATGATCCTTTACAATACTCATTAGATCCAGATGAGGAATACTGGTATGGTATCATGCCGGATCTGGATGTGGATATATGAAGTCGACAGAATGGGGTAGTTATGAAGATGCACCAAGACTTGTTACAGATATTCCAGGACCGGAGTCCCGGAAAATGCTTGCAGACCAGGACAGATTTGAAACTGCAAGCAGAACCTATACATCAGTCTTCAAGATCGGGGTCTCCAGGGCAAGAGGGTCCACAATAGAAGATGTGGACGGCAACAGATTTATTGATTTTTTCTCCGGTGTCAGTGTCATCAACCTTGGACATGGATTTCCACCTGTCAGGAATGCTGTCCGGGATCAACTGGACAAAGTTGTGCACATAAATGAAATGCCTACCGAGACGAGGATCAATTTTCTCAAGACGTTCAATTCCACACTCCCTGCAGAACTCAGAGATCATTCTAAAACAATGTTCACAGTAACTGGCGCTGAAGCCTGCGAAACTGCCATAGAGCTTGCCAGGCACGTAACAGGAAAGAAAACCATAGTTGCATTCAGTGGAAGCTACCATGGCGTATCAGGAGAGATAATTTCTGCCACTTCGAATCCGCACTACCGCGGGTATGCCGGTATTGGTCTGAGGGATATTGCCTACATACCTTACCCATATTCATACAGGTTCCCCTTCAATGTGAAGACGAAAGAAATGTCTGCATATGTTGGGGACATGCTACGTCACATGATTTCTGATCCGTACGCTGGACCTGGAGATATAGGTGGAGTTATTGTGGAACCCATACAGGGAGAAGGCGGTTATGTGGTTCCACCTGACGACTTTCTTCCCATCATAAGAGAGATCACACAGGACAATGGAGTACCCCTGATTCTGGATGAGGTTCAATCCGGTGTGGGCAGATCTGGAAGAATATGGGCAAGTGAATATACTAAGGTCTCACCTGACGTAATGTGCGTTTCAAAGAGCATTGGCGAAGGAATACCAATTTCCATGATTGCCTACCGGAATGATTATGATGAAAAACTGCCGCCGGGTTTTCACCTTGGAACCTACAGGGGGAATCCTCTTGGCATGGCAGCAGGCAATGCCACACTGAACTACCTTAAGGAGAGCAGCGTCCTGGACATGGTTCGTTCAAATGGTTCTCATATTCTGAAAAGACTCGAGGAATTTGCTCAGAATAACAGATATATTGGCGAGGTGAGGGGAAGAGGATACATGATTGCACTGGAGATGGTTGACGACCCCGTAACAAGGAAACCTGGGACCAAAAGAGCTGCAAGAATAAAGGAATATATGTTCAGACATGGTGTTCTGATGCATACATGCGGACACTATGCCAATGTACTGAGATTCATGGCGCCTCTGACAATTGAGCCTGACCTGGCAGACAGAGGAATAGATATTCTTGGAGACGCTTTGAAGGAAATCTCCTGATCAACTGATCCATTCATATCAGAAAATTTTACTGTATATCCCATTTTTTTTCAACCATACCGAAATTGCCCTATTAGCTGTAATAAACAGAGCTAAAAAATTTGGACTTATGGGAAAATTACCATCTGGAAACGACAACCTTCCTTTCGGTGAAGAACATGACGTGGTCGTCCCCACCCTGTGCATGCAGGTCTCCGAAGAAGGAATCCTTGTAACCGCCGAATGGGTAGAACGAGATGGGTGCTGCAACACCAACATTCACACCGAAATTACCGGCTTCAACGCCATGAACAAATTCTCTTGCGTTTCGACCGCTTGAGGTGAAGATAGTTGCTGAATTTCCATACCTGCTCCTGTTGATGGTTTCTATGGCGTTCTCCAGGTTACTTACCTCCATTACTGATGCCACCGGTCCGAATATCTCGTCAGTGACTATCTTCATGTCACTGGCGGCATTGTCAAATATGGTTGGGCCGAGGAAGTAACCTTCGGGATGCTTCTGAGATCTCTTCTTTCTGCCGTCCAGTAGGAGATGTGCCCCCTCTTCTTCTCCCTTGACAACATATGATTCCACGCGCTTCAGGTGATCTTCCCTGATGAGCGGTCCCATATCCGTATCAGCATCAAGTCCGAAGCCAAGCCTTAGCTTTGATGCTGCCTCAACGAAAGCATTCACAACCTTCCGGTGATTCTCAGGCAACGTCACCAGCACTGAGCCTGCAAGACAGCGTTCGCCTGCGTTGCCAAAGAATGAGCTTATGAGGGAAGGAATTACCGTTCCCAGATCGGCGTCGGGCATGACAAGTTCATAGTTCTTTGCAGAAGCACCAGCCTGAACGCGCCTGTGTGTTTCAGTACCGCGCCTGTGAATTATCTCGGCTGTTCTTGTGGAACCGACAAAACTGTATCCGGATATATGCCGGTTTGAAAGAAGCGCCTCAACTGTTTCCTGCCCTCCGTTCACCACTGACACAACATCCGGAGGGATACCTGCTTTCTGGAACATGGAGGAAACATACTGCATGGTGAGAGGGACTTTTTCTGATGGCTTAACCACAACGGTATTGCCAAGCCCTATGGCATACGGTATGAACCAGAATGGCACCATCACGGGAAAATTGAAAGGTGCAATTACCGCAAACACTCCAATGGGTTCGCGGATCAGTTCCTCGTCAATGCCTCTGGCAATATCTGAATTGTTCCTGCCCATTATGTGGTATGTCGCTGCTGTTGCGGACTCGACATTCTCAACGGCTCTCATCACCTCTCCATAGCTCTCATCAAAGGTCTTCCCATGCTCAGTGGTCACTATTCGTGCTATTTCGTCTGCATTCTCCCTCAAAAGGTTTTCAAGCCTGAAGAGAATTTTTACCCTGTCGGTGATGGGGACTTTAGACCAGCTTCTGAAGGCCGTCATGGCTGCATCCACTGCAGCATCAACCACTCTCTGCCCCGAACCTGCAGTCCTGGCTATAATTTTACCGAATGCCGGATTATAGACATCATAAATCGGCTCCCCCTCTATATCCTGATATTTTCCCTCCAGATAGTTCCTTACTGTTTCCGCTTTCTCGCTTTCATTAACACTGCTTTTCATCACATCACCTCCCTGTCGGCAATGGACAGGGCAGCATCCAGTGCGTCGAATCCCCTGTCCAGATCATCACGTGAAATAATGAGTGGCGGAGCTATCATGAGATTCGTCACCCATGTGCTTATGTAAACGCCATCCTGCATTGCTTTCTTTGCAACCAGATCGGTCATCAGGGGTTTTCCAGCCACCTTCTCCTCGTAGCTGTTGAATGGCGTTTTCTTCTCCTGATCCTTCACAAGTTCCACTGCCCCGAATAATCCTATGTGCCTGACGTCCCCAACCGATCTGTGCTTTTCCCTGATCTCCTCAAGCCTGCTGGCAAAATGCGGAGCCATGTCCCTGACCTTTTTCATTATGTCCAGTCTCTTGTATTCCTCGATGGCAGCAACTCCAGCAGCAAGAGTCATGGGATGTGCCTCGTATGTGTGGCCATGGGCAAAGTAGTTCTGGTCAAAGTACTCGGAAATCCTTTTGTCTGTCGCAGTCAGGGACAGGGGCATGTAAGCTCCACTGATGCCTTTTGCCGTTGTAATGATATCCGGCTTCACGTTCCAGTGGTTCACTGCAAACCAGTCACCCGTTCTTCCAAAGCCTGTCATGACCTCGTCTGCAACAAACACCACATCATTGTCTCTGGCAACCTCACTTACCCTTGGCAGGTATTCCTTTGGTGGGACAATCACGCCGTTTGTTCCGGTCACGGGTTCAAGGATAATACCCCCAACATGTCCTTCGCTCTTGATGACATACTCAACATAATCCGCACAGGCAACGTTGCATGAAGGGTATTTCAACCCAAATGGGCATCTGTAACAGTAAGGCTGCGGGATATGCAAGAATCCAGGGGAATGCTGCACATCATCTATCTCTATGCGCCTGAAGTCACCGGTGACCTGTATGCTTGAACCTGTGGAGCCATGGTAGGAATTGTATGCCGATATTATCTTGGTATTCCCTTCCTTTCTCTTGTACATCCTTATGATCTTCACTGCTGCTTCGTTGGCTTCAGTGCCTGACGTTGCGAAGAAATATTTGTTGAGGTTTGGAGGAAGAATAGTCTTGAGGCTTGAAGAAAGCTCCTCCCTGACTTCAGTATTGAAGCCTGGTGCAATATAGGCAATCTTCTCGGCCTGGTTCTTAATAGCTCGAATAATGTTCATGTTCTTGTGGCCGAGATTTGAACACATGAGCTGAGATGAGAGGTCCAGGTACTTCCTACCGCTTGAATCTATGAAATTCACGCCTTCGGCGTCAACAATTTTCAGGGGTTTCCACCCTTCCTGCTTCCGCCAGGTAGCGTATGTCAGTGAAGTGGATACCGATTCTTCTCCATGGTTTGCTATTGGTTCAACCTTCTCCAATTTTCCACCAAGTATTAATTGCACGAGTGTATTAAAATCTTCTGTAAAATAGGAAAATTTTCACTAATATGTATTCTGTTCTAAACTTCAGTACCATTGGACATGAGATGTTAAATTTTTTTCAACTTCTATTTTTGACATTTGAACATCCTATCAATATTTACACTCGTTTGTATAAATTCATACATATAATACAAAATTGCTCTCTTTGTCCGTTTAGCTGCATATTTCTGGATGTGGTACAGTAAAATCACAATAATTAGAGGAAAATTCTGATGCTGTGCAGTTATGATGGTTCTATTTTTGAGAAAATAAGTGTGTATTTTTTGGCAGATTACTGATGCCTCTTCAGATTATCCAGTAAAGAGTTAAGACAAAAGGAGCCAGGAAAAGCTTCAATTTACTGAACGGTTTCATGGAAATAATGATTTCCGGAGTTTCACATAAATTAGAAGATGATGGAATCTCTGGGGTCTTCCTTGATCACGCTCAGTGCCATAATGGTGTTTGTTCGTTCCACACCTTCAGTGTTGGAGAATTCTGTCACTATCCTTTCAAGATCATCTCGCGATTTCGCCCTGATCAGTGCCACGAAATCATTTTCACCTATGACATAGTACACTGCCCATACTCCTTTTATTCTGGCGATCCTTTCTCCAACCTCTATTGAATAATTAGGGCTGTAATTTGCCTCTATGAGAGTTATGGCAGAAATCTGATCGCCAATCTTGTTGGTGTCCAGATTCGGGTAGAGTCCATTGAGAAACTTTTCATCCCGCATCCGTTTTATCCTGTTGTGGACTGTGGACTTTGATACCTTGAGCTTATCGGCAATGGTCTTGAGATTTGCCTCGTCTGAATAGAGAAGGAGCTTCAATATGTCCTTGTCTATTTCGTCCAGTTTAATTGGCGTGGTTTCTATTTTCTTTGTCTCTTCCATCAACAGCAATATTATGAAATTATTAAAAAACTTTCAGTTGTATTCTTATATCTAATGAATTAAGTTTCGTTTGGAAGCTTATTGATGTCCAAAAATCAATGCATCTCGAAAAAACATATGACTGTACTGAAAATATACAGATGTCAGTTGTTTTTGAAATAAATATGAATGGCGAATTACCCTTAATGGTCAATCCATACGGTCTTTATGTTGGTGAATTCCCTTGTACCGAATTTTGAGAGTTCCCTGCCTATACCACTCTGTTTCACTCCTCCAAATGGTACTCTGGGATCTGATGCAACAATCTTGTTCACAAATACCATTCCGGCCTCTATCTCAGGAACAATACGTTCAGCTTCATCACTATCACCCCATATGGATGCACCCAGCCCAAATGGAGTGTCATTTGCCAGAGCAATTGCTTCCTGATCTGTCCTGAATTTCGTGAGGATTGCAACGGGACCGAAGACCTCCTCGTCATACTTTCCAGATATCTGCGCGATTGTGGGCGGAACTATTCCGCCGCTGTATTCGCCGAATGATGATACTTTGCCAATGCCTGAAAGATTCTCGATCTGAGACCTGACGGTCTTTGTTTGCTCCATTGATGACAGCGGGCCCAGAAATGTTGATTTGTCAAGAGGATCGCCGATCCTGACGCTGGCAAATTTCCCGGCAATTTCATCAGCAAACTCCTGGAAGATATCCTCATGAACAATGAACCTCTTTGAAGCAATGCAGCTCTGCCCGTTGTTCTGCATCCTCGCGAATACGGCATTTTCAGACGCCTGATGTACATCTGCGCTTTTCATTACAATAAATGGATCTGAACCGCCAAGCTCAAGAACAACTTTCTTAAGATTCTTTCCCGCCTCCTGTGCCACTGATTTCCCAGCTCCGCTTGATCCCGTAAGTGATACACCTTCCACTTTCTGTATGATCTTTCCGGCACGGGAGCCTGAGACTATCAGCGACCTGAATTGCTCAGAAGAGAATATATCTTCAATCATGAGGCTGGTGCCTGTGACAATGGATGCATGCTTCAGAACGACTGCGTTACCTGCCAGCATTGCCGGAACTGCACCCCGCATCACCTGCCATAATGGGAAATTCCAGGGCATTATAAGTAGTACTGTTCCCAGTGGATCGAAGCGCACGTACGTTTTCTTTCCTTCAGTCCTTATGGTTTCTAGCTCAAGGAAATCTGGATAATCTTCAATTGCATAATCAACAAGCTTGATGCATTTGTCTATCTCGCTCAGACTCTGACTTATGGGCTTTCCCATCTCCTCGGTCATCAGTCTTGCCAGTTCTTCCTTTCTCTTTATGAGATTAGGCTTCAGGACAGTCCGGAAGTAATCGATCCTTACGTCAATATCTTTTTTCCAGGTCTTCTGAGCTTCCTTAAGTCCAGAAAGTATTCTGTCCACGCGGTCATCATCATATTCTTCATATTCTCCAAGCTTTTCCTGACTGTAGGGATTCACAGTGGTAATCTTCATGGTTGAACATGCACTATCTGTTAATTAATATGTCCATTTTCCGGTGAGTTTATTCAGGAGTGAATTGTGTCCACCAGTTGTATGAAATCTATGGAAAAAATGCATTACTGTCATCGGTGGAGTGAATATCATATATTTAATATAAGATCTCAATGTTCCACTCTCATGAGTTCAGTCACCAATGTGCAAAGGCATCCCGAAAGGGCGGTAGGAGACAGGGATGTAGCATATTCAATATTGGATCAGGCACTGATTGCCCATATTGCATTCGCCGATAATGGTGTAATATTCAACATTCCAATGACTTTCGCAAGGATAGGCGATTCTATATTCTTCCATTCTTCAAAGCAGGGCAGGTTCTACAATGTGCTTATATCTGGAACCAGCGTTTGTGCTGACATCACAATATTAGATGGAATAGTCCTGGCCAAGAGTGCCTTTAACACATCCATGAATTACAGATCTGTGATGATATTTGGAAGCATGGTGGATGTGAAAGATTATGATAGAAAATATGCCATTTCAGAAGCTCTCGCTGAGAAGATGGTTCCAGGGCGATGGAATGACTGCAGACATCCGTCAAGGGCCGAAATCAGCGCAACCGGATTTCTTGAACTTCCACTTGAGCAGATGTCAGTGAAAGTCAATAACAGCGGTCCCTCGGAGAAAAAAATGGACGTCACACTACCACACTGGTCTGGAGTTATAGCAATGAAAACTGCTAGGTCAGCCATGCCGCTTGATGCATCAGTTGAGCTTCCTGAATATCTTGCAAAATACTTTTCTTAGATTTTTTACGATCATCTGAGCAGAAAGCCTACGGCTTAAGCCGTAGGATGAATGCGAAACCTATATACCTCGCAATGACGTTAAGATTCAAGCACGAAACTACTCCCGTGAAAACCATGAGGAAGTCGTGCATGAA
>DAJC01000036.1:0-4386 GCA_002498845.1 Thermoplasmatales archaeon UBA509
GACTTCTGTCCCGAAGTCGGTAATAACCTGAACTTATAAATTTGTTTAAAGAAGATAAGGAATCGCTGATGATTCCTGAAAATCCTGTCTCAGATCTCCACTGAAAGATCCTTCATGACATCCGGTGATGGCCTGCCATCTGAATCAATACCCACTTCCTGCAGGTATTCATCAACCATGGAACGGTAGTCCACGGTCACATTGGCAGTGGGGCCTGCCGTGAGGGGTGGTTCCCCAACCATCCTGGATGGCGGTACAATCTTTCTGGGATTGATGCCCTCCCTGTAGTTGAATAGATGCCGGAGCAGCTGTATTCTCTTTCCCATTGCCATGATCTCCTCTTCAGACACATCCCAGCCCATGATGGCCTTGAAGAGCTTGTAGTACGGGTATGAGTTAGGCCATACGGAAGTGGAGAACAGGCACATGCCAGTGGCATTCAGTACCTGCATTCCATATACAGAAAGCGCCTGCATCTTCCCCTTGCCATGGTATGAGTACCTGTCTATCTTCTCCCTGGGGAAACTGTACTGGAACGGCAGCGTCATGGTGCCGCCCTCGTCAAATCCCAGGCCGCCTGCAGTATGCCTTCCTGGTGTTGGGTCTGCAATGTACGTGGTGGCGAGGCTTGGAAGTAGTCTGGGGTCGTGCATTGGCAGATCCTGGCCGCCAACCTGCATGGCAAATTTCTCGCTGCCCTTGCCGAATTTCTGTGCGGCATATTTCGCGCCCATTCCAAGGACTGATCCAATGCCCTCGCCCCTGCCGATCAATTCGGTGAGTCTCACCATGGCATCGGCATCTCCAAAACCAATCTTGAATCCAACATCTTTCTCTGTTATTATGCCTCTCTCGAAGCATTCGTTTGCAAAGGCTATGACTGCGCCCACGGATATTATGTCCATCCCTGCCCTATTGCACATCTCAAATGCCATGGCCATGGCATCCAGATCAGTGTTGAGATTGAGCCCTCCGAATGATCCTGTCCCCTCATATTCAAGCCTGTGCCCCTCAATCTCTCCGAAGCGGGTCTTTCTCCTTATGTGGCCACCACATGCAAGCGTGCACTGCGCACATCCGTAGGATTTCAGCTTGTCCCTTGCAATTTCTTCCCCGCTTATCTTCCTGGCATTGTCAGCACCGTAGTCTATTATGCCTACACCGGCCCAGTTCTTTATTGGCGTGTCGCCGTTGAGGTGTGAGGATTCTGTTCCGGCGGTTGTGCCGTACAGCTGCCATGGCCTTGCCAGATCTATGTTCTTCCTGAATTCTATCTGGATCTCCTTTATTGTCTCCATGAGCATTGCCTGGTCAAAGGGCTTGAATATGGGCTTTCCCCTTACTATGAGTCCCTTCAGCTTCTTTGATCCCATTACCGCTCCGAGCCCTGATCTGCCTGCTGCTCTGCCGTAATCATTCATGAGTGAGGCAACCAGAAGTTTCTTCTCCCCGGGGACACCTATGACAAGTGCCTGTCCCCTGGGTTCTATTTTCTTCAGCTCATCCTCGGTTGCATATGCGTCCTTTCCCCACAGGCCGGAAGCGTCCTCTATGGAAGCCTTGCCGTCGGTGATTTTCAGGAAAACTGGCTTTGGTGAGATGCCCCGTATGAAGACTGCATCATAGCCGGAGTTTTTCAGCTCCGGGCCGAACTTGCCACCGCAGTCAGCATCACCCCATCCGCCGGTCATGGGAGATTTAGCTACAACCTGGAATCTTCCGCCCAGAGGAACTGAGTGGCTGTTGAATATCCCGGTTGTGATTCCCAGGATGTTTTCCTCTCCCAGGGGATCTGCCCCAGGTTTCATGTCTCTGTTCAGAATGTATGCTCCCAGACCATAGCCGGTCAGGTATTTCCTGTATATTTCTTCTGGAATCTTCTCCTCTCTTATGCTGCCCTTTGTAAGGTCAACATGGAGAACCCTGCCATTAACGCCGTACATGCTTTTATCATGGCTTCTTCCTATTATAGATTTATCTCAGCCGATAGGTACCCTGGGCTTCCGTGCAAATTCAATCGTACTCCCCTTTTCATCGTGCTTTGCAATAGATGGGAGAGGTATTGCGCTCAAGAACCCACACATGAGCATTTATTGGCACACTAGCGCATTTTAGCACAGTTTTGCTCGCGATAATTCTTATAACTTTTGTCAATTGATAGAAACATGTCAATGGTAGGATTTGACAGATTCCTTTTTGCATTCACCATAGGATCGCACATAATTCTTGTGTCAATGAGCATTGCGCTGATTCTTTTGATATCCATACTGGAGTTCCTGTATCTGAGGAACAGGAACAGTTACCACCTGGCCCTAATAAAGCGGCTCAAGAAGGTATTTGTGATCTCATTTGGTGTGGGTACTGCTTCCGGAATAGTTGTGGCTGTTGAACTTATAAATCTCTTTCCCGGTTTCATGACTCTTGTTTCAGAAACCGGCATAATAGGTGCATTCTATGCTGAAATATTCGCCTTCTTCCTGGAGACCATCAGCCTTGTGATCTATGTTTATTTTGAGGGCGTGTTCAGGTGGAAATACACAAACCTGGCACTTTCAATTGTGGTAGCATTCGGGACACTTCTCTCAGGTGTGTTAATAACAATGGTCAATGCCTGGATGAACACGCCAAACGGATTCAACATACCGGTATATCTTTCAACAGGAAAGGTAACAGGGGTTCTTCCTTGGATTGCCTTTGCAACACCCTCAACCTTTGGCGAAATAGCCCACGTCCTCACAACAACAGTTTTTGCCGGTGTAATGCTTATCGGTGCATTTTTCGCTTACAAATATCTGCGGACACGTGACCCGGAGGAGAAGGGAATGTTCAGGTCAATGCTCCGGATTATCAGTGGGGTGTCCATCATTGATATACTGCTTGCAGGTGCTTCGGGATCAAATGAAATGTCAACACTGCTGCAATACCAGCCATTAAAATATGCGGCAATGGACCTCAATCCAACACCTGGAACAGGGTTTTCTGAAAGATTGTTCGGTTACCTGTACAATGGGCACATACTTGATTCCATACAGATTCCGGGGTTGCAGGCCTTCCTTGCAAAGCTAGAGACAGGGATAACCACGCTTCCGGGTCTATCACAGTTCCCGGCAAGCGACTGGCCACCTCTGATGATACACACCACATTTGACATTATGGTGGTTGGGGGATTGTTCCTGGGGCTGTTCCTCTTCATAACCTTCCTCTTCTATGTGTTCAGGAAAGATTTCGTGAAGAACAGGTACATGATGTATTTCCAGATATTCTTTGGTTTCTTTGCACTCCTGGTCTATGAAATCGGATGGGTGACCGATGAGGTTGGCAGGCAGCCCTGGATTGTTTACAACGTGATGAAGGTTTACCAGGCGGCCAATTATTCCACTGGGCAGCTTGTTCCAGGATACTTCATCATTGCGTTCTACCTTGTGCTCATACCGGCAACGTTCTATTTCTTTGCCAGGGTTTTCAATTCAAATCCGGTCAAAGAGGACATGAAGCCGGCAGCAGAAGGGGGTGTTAATTATTAACATTCTGTTTGGCATCAACTTTGCTGTATTTGCTGTATTCGCCGTGCTCATCATAACTGAAATGATGGGTAGCGTTCTGATGCTCATTGCATGGGAGGCAGTCAGGAAGAAGGTTCTGGACTATATTGTCCCTGTCTGGGAAGTGACCGGCACCTTCGGAGCATTCTGGGTTGTTGCATCTGATTTTGCGTATCCAAAGATACTTATCCCGCTGGCAAGCATCTTCTCAGCAGCCATTGCCATATTCCTGATATTGTTTGTGGCCAGGAATTCCACCATAGTGTTCGCGGAATTCATAAAGAAGAAGGGATGGCTGGACGAGAAGAAGCTTTACACTGGTTATTCCATATCCACACTGCTCCTTGGCCTGGTGGTGCTCGTCATAATAACCGGGATAATAGGGGGAAATGGCATTGATTTGAACAGGCTTACGTTCAGCGTATCTGCATGGGCAGGCAATGCTGCATCTTGGCTTTTCATGATCGGTGCCCTCCTGATTGCAGTGGGTCTGGCTCCGGTGTTCTACGATCTTGCGCCCCTCAAGAAACTGGTTGTCCCATTCACAGTCGTGGGCCTTGTGGTTTCGGTGATCTCTCTGGATCTGTTCAAGCATGGATCGCTGCCATTCCTGGTGGCTGTGCCCATAATACTTGCACTGCTGGTTCCTATCCTTTATTATATTCCAAACACGGTGAAGCTGGTAACAAACAAGGTGTTTTTCATTGCGTGGGCATCGGCAGATGTCTTTTCGCTTGAATTCATGGTGTATCCTACAGCCTTTGGCGGAAACATAGACGTGAATAGCCTGATATCATCAGGCCCCATGGCCTCGGCATATGTGGCAATAACGGTTGTTGGGCTT